>CAIOOC010000295.1 GCA_903859795.1 uncultured Bacteroidia bacterium | reverse complement strand
TTTGCAATTTGTTTGTTGATGGCTAACATATTGGCCACGAAAATTATCCTGATTGGGCCATGGGCTGCACCTGCAGGAGTATTGATTTTCCCGATAGCTTATATTATTAACGACGTAATTGTCGAAGTGTGGGGTTACAGGAAGGCAAGACTAATAATCTGGTCAGGTTTTGCAGTAAACATCCTCGCTGTGCTCTTTTTTTCGTTGGCGATTGTTGTCCCCGCTGCCCCTTTTTGGCATAATCAGGAGGCGTTCTCAACCATTTTGGGCAGTACTCCGCGTATTATTTTCGCAAGCCTGATGGCATATCTTATCGGTTCTTTCCTCAATGCTTTTGTTATGAGCAAAGTTAAGGTGCTGATGAAAGGAAGAGATTTCTCAGTGAGAGCAATTCTATCTACCCTTGTTGGGGAAACTGCAGACTCTTTGATTTTTATTTCGATAGCTTTTGCAGGTTTTATGCCCTTTAATATTTTGGTTGGAATGATCCTGACCCAGGCTTGTATTAAGACTGTCTATGAGATTCTGATTTTACCGTTTACAATTTTGGTGGTAAATTGGGTTAAACGGGTCGAAGGGGTGGATTCGTTTGACGAATCGATTTCCTATAATCCTTTCCTGATTAAACAAATCTAACAAGCATGTCTAAAGCACTGGTTGTTTATTCAGGAGGGCAGGATTCGACCACCTGCCTTTTCTGGGCAAAGAAGAACTTTGATGAGGTTTTTGCAATCGCATTTAATTACGGTCAGCGGCATATTATTGAACTATCAGCTGCAAAAAAGATTGCCAATCAGGCAGATGTCCCACTTACTATATTCAATATTGACATTCTTAGCGGAGTTTCTCATAATTCATTAACCGATCAGGCTATCGAGGTTGAGAGTGATCAACCTGATAATCGTCCGCCCAATACACTGGTCGAAGGGAGAAATATGCTTTTCCTGACTTATGCGGCGATTTTCGCTAAGGCAAATTCAATTCACGATATTATCACCGGTGTTGGTCAGGCTGATTACAGCGGATATCCCGATTGCAGGAATGAATTTATTCAGTCATTGAATCAAACATTAAATCTTTCGATGGATTATGAGTACTGTCTCCATACTCCGCTGATGTGGCTTGACAAATCGGAGATCTGGAAATTGGCGGATGACCTCGGAATTTTTGATCTGGTGAGGTATCAAACGATCACATGCTATCATGGTATCCCGGGCGAAGGTTGCGGTACCTGCCCGTCGTGTAAGCTCAGAAACAAGGGTTTATTGAACTTTCTAAAATCAAGAGAAAATGGATGAATTAAAAAGTTTAGGTAAGGATACAGGTTATCATTTCAGCTATTCTCCGGAAGTGCTTGAGTCATTTGAAAACAAACACCAGCAGAACGACTACTGGGTCAAATTCAATTGTCCAGAATTCACTTCCTTATGCCCGATCACGGGCCAGCCTGATTTTGCAGCAATTTACATCAGCTATATTCCGGATATTAAAATGGTCGAAAGCAAAAGCCTGAAGCTTTATCTTTTCAGTTTTCGCAACCATGGGGGATTTCATGAAGATTGCGTCAACATTATCATGAAGGATCTTATAAGACTTATGGATCCCCGGTATATTGAGGTTTGGGGGAAGTTCACGCCACGGGGCGGAATAAGTATCGATCCGTACTGCAATTATGGCAAACCCGGAACAAAGTTTGAATCTTTTGCTGAATACAGGATGATTAATCACGACCTGTCACCTGAGAAAATAGACAACCGCTAGAAAAGCTTTTGGATAAAACATAAATTCGAAGGGAAGTCAGTTAAGATTTGAACAGTCTGAAAATGAGATAAAAACAAAAAAAAAGGTGCTCCATTGGGGCACCTTTTTAATTATTGTAAAATGGAAATTAACCTTTCTTTACTTTTTTGTAGCCATAAATTGCACTGGCACCCAATTCCTCCTCAATACGAAGTAACTGGTTGTATTTAGCCATACGGTCTGAGCGGCTCAAGGAACCTGTTTTGATCTGACCGCTGTTCGTTGCAACTGCGATATCGGCAATTGTTGAATCTTCTGTTTCTCCTGAACGGTGCGACGTAACGCTGGTGTAGCCTGCACGGTGAGCCATTTCAATAGCATCGAGTGTTTCAGTCAATGTACCAATCTGGTTTACTTTAATAAGGATCGAGTTGCAAGCATCCAGTTCAATTCCTTTTTTCAGGTATTCAATGTTGGTAACGAAGTTGTCATCACCAACAAGTTGAATTTTATCTCCAATTTTCTTGGTCAGCATAACCCAACCATCCCAGTCGCCTTCAGAGCAACCATCTTCGATTGAATCAATAGGATAATTTGCAACAAGTGTTGAGAGGTAATCAACCTGTTCTTCACGTGTCCTTTTTGCACCGTTTGCACCTTCGAACTTGGCATAGTTGTATATACCATCTTGGTAGAATTCTGAAGCAGCACAATCAAGGCCAATAGAAACATCTCCGCCGTCTTCTGCACGACCCGGTTTGTAACCAGCCTTAACAATCGCCTCAAGAATGCTGTTCAAAGCATCTTCTGTTCCGTCAAGCTTAGGGGCAAATCCACCTTCATCGCCAACAGCAGTACTGAGGTTACGATCGTGAAGTACTTTTTTAAGACTATGGAAAACTTCTGCACCCATTCGAAGGCCTTCGCGGAATGATTTAGCTCCAATTGGACGGATCATAAATTCCTGGAAAGCGATAGGGGCATCGGAGTGAGACCCTCCATTGATAATG
>CAIOOC010000294.1 GCA_903859795.1 uncultured Bacteroidia bacterium | reverse complement strand
GGCATTTTGACAATGAAGCGATTGAAATACATTTTAAAATATCCGAAACAACGAGTAATCAAGCTAACATTCCGTATACTGATGAGGAAAGATGGAACCTGCTTGTGAACCGATATCCTTCACTTGGCGGTTTAAAGTCAAAATTTGGCCTCGATTTTGAGCATTATTAAGTTACAGTGATTATTTTTGCAATCTATTTACAATATAGAGTGTATAATTTCTAATATAAATTCTTTTCAATGCAAAAAATTAAAGTACTGAATCCGGTCGTGGAACTCGACGGGGATGAGATGACCCGAATTATCTGGAAAATGATCAGAGAACAATTGATTCTCCCTTTCCTGGATATTGACATCAAATATTATGATCTTGGGATTGAGCATCGCGATGCTACTGATGATCAGGTGACTGTTGATGCTGCCAATGCTATAAAAAAATACAAGGTTGGGATAAAATGTGCCACGATTACACCTGACGAAGCACGTATGACTGAGTTTGGGTTAAAGAAAATGTATAAATCCCCCAATGGTACGATCCGTAATATACTTGACGGAACAATTTTCAGGGAACCAATTGTTGTACAGAATGTTCCAAGACTTATTCCACAGTGGACCGCCCCTATCGTGATTGGCCGTCATGCCTTTGGAGACCAGTATCGCGCTACGGATATTGTTGTTGATCGTCCGGGAAATTTAACCATGACATTTACCCCTGATGATGGAACCGGTGCAGAAATCCATGATGTTTATCACTTTGCTGGTCCGGGAGTTGCACTATCTATGTACAACACAGAAGCTTCAATCCGCGGATTTGCGCACAGTTGTTTCAAGATGGCGCTGACCAAAAAATGGCCGCTTTATCTATCGACAAAAAATACAATTCTGAAAAAGTACGACGGCTTTTTTAAGGATATTTTTGAAGAAATATTTATCTATGATTACAAGGATAAATTTAAAGAAGCAGGTATTATTTACGAGCACCGTCTGATTGATGACATGGTTGCCTCAGCATTAAAATGGAATGGTAATTTCATTTGGGCTTGCAAGAACTATGACGGTGATGTTCAGTCAGATACTGTAGCTCAGGGTTTTGGATCACTCGGCCTGATGACTTCCGTATTGATGACTCCGGATGGAGATGTAATGGAAGCTGAAGCGGCTCACGGAACAGTGACACGCCACTACCGTGAACATCAGAAAGGTCGTCCAACCTCCACAAATCCAATTGCATCGATTTATGCATGGACCCGCGGACTTGCATTCAGGGGGAAACTGGATAACAACCAGCCGCTGATCGATTTCTCATTATTGCTCGAGAATGTATGTATCGACACTGTCGAGTCAGGAAAAATGACAAAAGATCTTGCTCTTTCTATTTATGGCGAAAATCTGAAACCGGAACATTACCTGACTACCGAACAATTCATGGATGAGTTGTCAAAACTGATGAATATCCGGATGGGGAATTAATGCAAGGTATAGATTTAATTTGCAAAGAGTCAGATGCTGAATTCTGGCAACTGGCAATTGGCTGGGTGATAATAACCAGATAGTCTAAGTCTTAAACTTGTTATTTGTAGTCTAATACCATTGTGAAGTTCAAACGTCAAGCTGCATGTTGCAAATTGCCAGTTACTTTAAGGATTTAAATTGGCCCCTCAATATGAAGTAGTAAATATTAAGTTACTTATAATCAAAGTTTAAAATTTAAGCACTATGATTAAAAAAACAGTAGAAGTTGCTCTGAATGAGCAAATCAATGCAGAATTTAAATCGGCATACCTTTACCTGTCAATGAGTGCCTATTTTCAGGCCACTGGTCTCTCAGGAT
>CAIOOC010000293.1 GCA_903859795.1 uncultured Bacteroidia bacterium | reverse complement strand
GTTTTTTGAATAATCAAAAGATCTCTCTGAATGGCGTTGAATTCGGAATAATGGAGGCTATTGGTGAATACCTTCAACAATCGTCTAAAGGAAAAACTACCGAATTGTTTGGGTATGCATTGCATGTTGTAGTTGAAGGTATAAAAGGGGGACAGTTAATCAGGCAGACCTTGGTACACACACACCTCTCTTCCGACGGGACATATCCGGAATGGGCGGGGTTAAGGGCATATACCCGAAACGTTGGGATTCCGATGAGCATTGCCGCACAGTTGATTTTACAAGGCAGGTATACCGGAAGTGGAGCACTCTATCCCGAATTTGTGTTCAATCCTGCCATTTTCTTCGAAGAGCTGGCTAAAAGAGATATTTATATCCATATTACTGAAGAATTTTTATAATAAAATACATGAACAGACTTGAAAATATTAAAGCAGTTATTTTCGACTGGGCAGGAACCATCATCGATTATGGCTGTCTGGCCCCTTCACTCGTATTTATCGAGGTATTTAAAAACCATGGTATCGAACTAAGTGTTCAGGAAGCACGTGCACCAATGGGTTTAGCGAAAAAAGATCATGTCCGCACCTTGGTTCTTCTTGATTCAGTTCAAGGACAATGGTATGCAAAATATGGTCACTACCCTTCAGAAACGGTTGTGGATTCACTTTATGCAGAACTCGAGCCAAACCTTGCCCTGATTGTGAAAAACCATTGTGAACCAATTCCCGGAGCAATAGAATTAATAAACGCCCTGAGAGCACAAGGGATCAAGGTTGGAACAACAACAGGCTATGTTGCAGAAATGATGAATAATATTTTGCCCCTCACAACTGCCGCAGGTTTGATTACAGATTCAATGGTAAACTCTTCCGAAGTTGGTTCTGGTCGGCCTGCCCCGTTTATGATCTACCGGAATTGTGAAAATATGAATGTTTTCCCATTAAGGCAAATGGTCAAAATTGGTGATACCGTTGCAGATATACATGAAGGGATAAATGCAGGAATGTGGACAATCGGACTTACAAAATCAGGTAACGAACTAGGACTCTCACTGCAGGAAACCGAAGAATCTGATCAGTTATGGCTGGAAGAAAAAATTGCTGCAGCAGGACAAAAGCTGCTTGATCAAGGGGCAGACTTTGTTACAGAGGGTGTATGGAGTTGCTGGCCTATACTTGAGCAAATTGACCGCAACCTTGGACTGGAAACCTAAAATTAAAAAATTAAAAACTACCAATTCAAAAAGAATGGACAATAAATTATTCACACCCGGTCCTTTAAATACAAAACTTATTGTAAAGGAGTCAATGCTTCACGACATGGGCTCACGGGACAAGGAATTTTTGATCGTAGTTAAAGAAATAAGAGAGGAACTACTGGCTATTGCCGGTGTTACAGCTGAAGAGGGCTATGATACTGTTCTGATGCAGGGCTCAGGAACTTTTGGTGTTGAGTCGGTAATCTCTTCTGTAATTCCCACTGATGGTCACCTTCTTCTGATCACTAATGGTGCTTATGGAGATCGTATAGGACAAATGACAACAGCCCATCAAATCAAAACCACGACCTTAAGTTACAAAGAAAATATCGTTCCACCTGCACACGGTGTCGAACAGGTTCTGAAGAATGACAATTCGATTACCCACGTTGCAATAATTCATTGTGAAACCACAACAGGAAT
>CAIOOC010000292.1 GCA_903859795.1 uncultured Bacteroidia bacterium | reverse complement strand
GTTTAGGTTTAGTTAGGTTAGTTAGTTTGGTTAGTTTTAGTAAAAGGATGGAGCCGCCCGGTTCCGTCCTTTTCGATTTTAAGGGGTATTGGGTGCCGCGATTTAAATCGCATATTTTCATTTGCCGCCATTTACACCCGAATACCCTCAGAGATAAATCAAACTGATTCTTCGGATGAAAAGCAAGATAGCACTGGGATAAATAACTTATAATTTATTAACATTAAAACTTTTAACAATCTTCTTTTGTTGATTAACTTCACACCCAATTGTGTGCATAATGGTTCCATTAAATTTTAAAAGGAAATAAAGATGAAAAGAACAGGATTAATTGTATTGATTGTAATTGTAGTTCTTGTATTTTGGGGATTCCAATGGGGAATTTCAACAGGTAATAAAATGGTTACGATGGATGAAGGGGTTGCTGCCTCATGGTCACAGGTAGAGAACGTCTATCAGCGCCGCTCCGACCTTATTCCAAATCTTGTCAATACTGTAAAAGGTTATGCCGACTTTGAGAAATCAACATTAACGGCAGTTATTGAGGCACGAGCCAAGGCGACTCAGGTAACAGTTGATCCTACAAAATTGACACAGGCTTCTATGCAGCAGTTTCAGCAAGCACAAGGGGGATTATCTTCAGCTTTAGGACGATTAATGGTGGTTGTGGAAAAATACCCTGATTTAAAAGCCAATGAGCAGTTTCTGAATCTGCAGGCTCAACTCGAAGGAACTGAAAACCGGATAACGGTTGAACGTCAGAAATTCAATGAAGTTGCAAGAACATACAATACCTACATTCGTCAATTCCCTCAAAGTATTATTGCCTCGATGCGCAATTTTGAGAAAAAAGCCTATTTTGAGGCTGAAAAAGGGGCTGAAAAAGCTCCGAAAGTTCAATTCTAAATAAGCCGCTATGAACCCTAAGGAGTTTCTCGGTAAAGAGAATGAACGATTAATCAAGGAGGCGATTGAAGGAGCTGAGAGTCAGACCAGCGGCGAGATTCGTGTCCATATTGAAAGCAGATGCAAGGACAATGTGCTTGACAGGGCAGCATGGCTCTTTAAAAAACTGAAGATGAATGCTACGAAAGAGCGTAATGGCGTGCTTATTTATCTATCAATTAACGACAGAAAGTTTGCAATCATTGGAGACTCCGGAATCAATAAGGTTGTTCCCGAAGGATTTTGGAAAAAGATTAAAGAGATCATGATCAGTCATTTTAGTAAGGGTGAATTTGCTCCTGGAATAATAGGCGGAATTGAGAAAACCGGGGAACAGCTCAAACAGTATTTCCCATGGCAGACCGATGACGTGAATGAGTTATCGGACGAAATATCATACGGAAAATAATGAAAAACAATAGATTAAGAATCAGCTTTGCGCTGTTAATGGTCCTTGCGGCGCTGTTATTCAGTCAGATAACCTGTGCTCAGAGCGAATTCCCTGCGCGCCCTGAACCTCCCCGACTGGTAAATGATTTTGCCGGCATTCTTTCAACTGAGCAAAAGGGACTCCTTGAATATAAACTTGACGGTTTTAACCAGCGTACCTCAACCCAGATCGCTATCGTAACTGTTAAAAGTCTTTCAGGTTATGATCCGGCCGATTATTCAGCTAAACTGGCAGAACAGTGGGGTATCGGGCAAAAAGGGAAGAATAACGGAATACTGATTCTCGTGAAGCCAAAAGTTGCCAACGAAAGAGGAGAAGTATTCGTTGAAGTAGGTTACGGTCTTGAAGGGGTAGTTCCCGATGCTGTTGCCAGACAAGCTTTGGTAGGTGCCGAACTCCTGCCCGCATTTAAAAGGAATGATTACTATGCAGGACTAGACAAAAGTACTGATATCCTGATCTCTCTCACCGGCGGAGAATACACCGCAGACCAGTATCTTAAATCAGTAAACAAAAAAGGAAAATCAGGATCAGGAGGTTTTATCGTGATTATGATAGTCCTTGCCATAATTTTTCTTTTCCGCAGAAGGAGTAATGCTTACGGTATTGGAAGTGGCCAGGGATTTCTTGGAACTTTACTCCTTATGGATTTGCTTGGCGGTGGCGGACGCAGCAACGGCTCATGGAGCGATTTCTCGGGTGGCGGAGGTGATTCCGGAGGTGACAGTTTTGGCGGCTTCGGCGGTGGAAGCTTCGGCGGTGGCGGTGCTGGCGGATCGTGGTAAGATCTAATGTTTAATGCTAAATGGTTAATGGGATTAATAAGGATACTCAAAAATAGTTTGCCAACAAATTAAAGTAACCGGGTGATGTTCAGGGTATGAATATCACCCGGTTTTTTTATCTATCTGATTACGTTGCAACTTCGATTAAACTCCGCTCATTCTTTTGGATTTGGTTACCTGTGATTTAAAACCTGAAGGGTTTAATATTTTTTAAAATTTGATTGAAAGAAACGAGCCATGAGCTAAATTCTCTCTCACAAGGGTATAACTAACCTGGCGAGTTCCATCTGGCCTTTTAAAAAAAGATTATAGACAGATGAAATATTTATTCAAAAAATCTGTTGTGTTCTGTTCTGTTCTGATTTTATTTATATTTGCAGTAACTGAACACAACGATAAACTTATGGACTCATCTGATTTCCAATTCCTGAATCCAAACTCAATTCTTATTATTTAAATCCTTTCTAATTGTTATTCAAGTAAACCTGTCTGTTACAAACCAGAGAATACTTTTATTTTAATATTAACCAATAAATTAGATTATGGAAAATGTAAATCAAAAAAGGCTTTTTGTCGCAAGCTGCCTCGCCTTGCTGGTTACCGGTCTGACTTTTGCCATCAGAGCAAAAATCGAAGGGGTATTCACTACAGAATATTTATTAAGCAAAGAAGACATCGGACGTGCATTTGCACCTGCATTCTTTGGTTTTGCGATTGCGATGTTTGCCGGAGGATTCATCATCGATATCGTTAAAACAAAAACCATTGTTAGATTAGCATTTGGGTTGCATGTTATCGGAATTATTCTCCTGCTTTTTGCTAAAAATTACACATCACTTTTTATTGCCAACGTCTTTATCGGGCTTGCAAATGGGAGTGTTGAAGCTGCCTGTAACCCACTGGTAGCAACACTTTTCCCAACAGAAAAAACTAAAATGCTCAACAGATTCCATGTGTGGTTTCCTGGCGGAATAGTTATTGGAGGCGTTTTAGCATGGTTGATCATGGATTCAATTAACCTTCCATGGCAAGTGTTGGTTAGTTTACTGTTTATTCCGCTGGCCATATACGGATATTTATTCTTTAACGAAAAGATCCCTGAGACAGAACGCGTTGCCAGCGGAGCAACCTATAAAGAGATGTTGCGTAATGTCGGCGCACCTTTTACAATTATTGCGGCAGTATTGCTTATGATACTATCTGCATTTATCCCAATGTTAAGCCTTAATTTTAACAGCGTTGTACCTTTTCTTATCATAGCGGCAATTGTTGTTTTGGTGATTGTTGAAGGAAAATTAATTAATAAGATTAGTCTGTTATTTCCATTTGTACTCTTTTGCATGTTACTTACAGCCTCGACAGAGCTCGGCACAAACCAATGGATTAATGCACTTTTGAGCACGAATGGCATAAATCCAATGATTATTTTAGTCGTCATGACCGGGATTATGGCCGTTGGTCGGTTTTTTGCGGGTGGTTTGATCCATCGTTTGAATCCGACCGGAGTATTACTAGGTTCGGCAATTACAGCGACATTAGGATTGTGGTTGCTTAGCATCTCAGCAGGAGCTACCATGACAGTACTCTCTGCCGCTGTATTCGCTGTAGGAGTTTGTTATTTCTGGCCAACAATGATAGGCGTAGCATCCGAATATGTACCCAAAAGCGGGGCTCTGGGGATGTCGATCTTAGGTGGAGCAGGCTTTGTTGCAACCTCAATGGTCTTACCAATCATGGGAAAATCCATCGAAACTTCGGGGCCACAAATTACTCTGCGTAACATGTCGGTTTTACCAATTATTTTGATTGTCGCCTTTATTGTACTCTCAGTTCTTATCAGGAAGAAATTTCCCAAAACATAAATTCAAAACCCTATTTAAGTAAATTGTCTCCTACAGAGGCCGAAATAAGATTTAAAAGAAACTGGACACTCATTGGATCATAAGCAGGTACCCCGGGTTTATAGCGGGGTGGCTGAATATCCTGGTCAAGCCGGCCATCAGTAATAAGCTGGCACAGGTAGAGTTTCCCCTTCCCGTATTGCGGATTGATTTCCACCAATGGAAACCTGACAGTGTTTCCGTTGGTGGTTGCAAGGGCAACAATCTTCACACCTTTCCCTTCGAATTTCATTTCTTCAGCGGGCACTGTTATTCCCTCAAAACCATTCCACTTATCGATCCTGCCCGTTGTGAGTCCGTAATTCAGTTCGTGAAATCCTGATTTAAGTATGAAGTTTTTTTCAGGCGAACTAAACGGCACAAATCTCACCGAGATGTCAAAGGGGAGAACAAAAACACTTTTATCATCTGCAGGTCCGAAATCAAGAAAAATAACCGACATTTCTCTTCTGAGAGCCCTGTTGATCAACTGAGTAATCTGCTGATCACCTGTGGTAAATAGTCTCCAGCTTGTCTTTCCTAACAGGAGAACCTGTGCCCACGAGAATGCCGGTGCTTTAATAGTCCAGGTTTTAAGAAATGCATTCAACTCCGCTTCTGAATCCGGAGTATGAACAAGTATCTTTTCAAGACGGGGCGATTTCGTTGGCTGGATCGCGTTGAAAATACGCTTTGGAATTGACAGAAAACCTTGATTAGCTGTTTTGCCGAGGGTCAGAGTGTAGCAACCCGGCACTTTCGGAACCGGTACCATGAACTGGATAGTGCTGCTATCCTCAGGAGCAAGACTAAGATTAATTATTGTTTTCCAGACTTTGTTTTTAGTACTGTCAAGCACCACAAGCTCCTGACTTACCTGAATATTCTTGCTGACATTATTTTTAAAGATTACCTCCATTCGTATAAGGCTGCCGGGCAAAAAATCAATATAGCTCTCCCCAAAAGTCACACGGTATTTTTCTGCTTCTGAAGTGGGTAAATGGCCGCAGGCAGCATTTTCTATTCCGATTAATCCAGTGCAAATAACCAGGATAAAAATTATTCTAACGGATGAAAACTTCATCTTGTCCCGATATTAAAAATTGGGATCACCATACGTATAGGACATAAAAGCGATCTTACTGCCGTCAGGGCTCCATGATGGGACATTCATTGTCCCCTGACCGCCGTAGATATAAGCCAGAACCTTTGTCTGACGCGAATCTGTAGCCTGGAGTTGCATTAGAACTCGTTGGTTGTGCGGATGTGAATTAGCCGGAACTGATGGTGGATATGAAATATAGACCATCTCTTTCCCGCCGGGTGAGATATGGGCAAACCAATCGTTAAACTGGCCAAAACTTACCTGTTCCTGGTTAGTGCCATCCGGAGACATTTTCCAGATCTTCATCATCCCTGAGCGGACAGAATTGAAATAGATTGCCTTACCATCGGGTGAATATTCAGGACCATCATCCAGTCCTTTGGAACTGGTTAGCTGAAACTCTTCTCCACCCTTCGAAGAGATTCCCCAAACATCATAATCACCATTCCGTTCTGCACAATATACCAAAGTTTTCCCATCTGGAGACCATCCATGCCAATATGACGGTACTTTAGGAGTGATCGCCTTAGGAACACCACCTTTCGCTGAAACCGTATAAACCATTGAACCTGTTTTACCATCCGGCATTTTTGCACTGCTTGATATTGCAAGCATTTTCCCGTCAAACGAAAGACCATGATCATTATTACTGCTGATCACATCACCTGTATTTATCTTCTCAGGTGTTTTAGAATTTAAAGGAAATTTGTAAAGTAATCCTTCAGAGTTGTAGATCAGATATTTGCGGTCGCGAGACCAGTTTGGAGCTTCGATATGGCCCCTGGTCGTATAGATGACTTTACGGTTGCCAGACTTTACGTCCAATATCTCAAGCCGGCTTGCAGAAGGAGTTTTATAACCATCAACAAGATTACCAGCGGGGATGTCGATCCTGAAATTCCAAAAGGTTCCCCTTTCAATCACAACAGGATCATGGGAACATATAAATATACCCGCATAAACAGGCATTTTGAAGTTGATTACTACCCTTCCAGTTTCAATCAAAGGACTACCTGAATTTGCACAGCGCATCACGATTGTATCTCCTGTCCGCTCAAGCTGAATTACATCCGGAGAGGTTAAAGGGGCTTTCTGCTCTTGTGTCAACTCATTATCCTTAATCCTATACTGTAACGAAGTGAGTCCGTCACCATGAATTGCTGCGTCAGCATAGCGGGAACCAGGATCTGTATTCTCTCTGATAATTAGTCCAATTTTGCGATGAGCATTAACACCTTTCCCTTCAAAATGACAAAATGTGGTCATGATAAAATCACCATCAATTTTCACTGCAGCTAAATGAAATTGATCGCTGTTTGCCCACATATTCAGACCACTCCCTGACAGCGAATAGGTCTGGGTGGATTCGTCATATCCGGACACTCCCGTTAGTTTGGGACTCCCGATATCAGAAACAAAAGTGAATGCACCGACCTTCTGAGCGAGACAGGGTGATCCTCCGGGAAACATCATCATTAACTCGAAAATTAAAACAGGGATAAAGCGTACCATGCAGTTAATTAGTTTGTTAAATATTACTTAACTTTGAATCGTCAATAGGGAATTCAAATGTTGATTCCCGGGCAAAAAAGGAATTCAAATTTGGGAATGATTTGATTTTAAAGCGCTAAAGTGTAAAATATTTTGATTAAATCAAAAACAATGTCCATAATAAAGATTGAAAAAATGGATGCCAGTCATTGGCATGAAGTTAAACGAATTTACAATGTCGGTATCGCGACTAAAAACGCGACCTTTCAGACTGAAGCACCCGACTGGGTATGCTGGGACCAAAATCACCGCCAGGATTGCAGGTTAATAGCAATTTCAGATGATCGGGTTGCAGCCTGGGCAGCACTTTCAAATGTTTCAAACCGGTGTGTGTATGCTGGAGTAGCAGAGGTTAGTATATATGTAGATTCAGAATTCAGGGGATTGGGTATCGGAGACAAATTATTAAAACAATTAATTCTTGAATCGGAACAGAATGGACTATGGACCTTGCAGGCAGGTATCTTCCCCGAAAATTCTGCCAGTTTAACACTTCATCTAAAGAATGGATTCAGAACATTGGGGATCAGAGAGAAGATTGGGAAGATGGATTCAGTTTGGAGAGACGTCGTACTTCTTGAACGCAGAAGCCAGATGATTGGCTTATGCTAATAAAAAATTCACTGGTGAGAACCGATAAGATGTCTCTCCAGTGAATTTCCATTTGAAAAATCAGATTGATGCCTATTTCGCTACTGACCGGAGGTATTCCAACACCGACCGTGCCTTTGGTTGACTAAGTGCAGGATCGGGCATTGGAAGATTGTTGTATTCCTTAAGCAAAGCTTTGATAGTCGGATCATCCTTTTGCATTTGTGCAGAGTTCAGGAGCAGGTTCATTATAAATTCCGGCGCACGCTGTTTAGTGATATTTCTTAGCACCGGGCCAATTTTCTTTTGATCCAGATCGTGACATACTATACACTGGGTATTAAAGATCCCTTTGCCTTCAGCAACCCACTTTGCATTCAACGGTCCAAGTTCAACAGTTTTAACAGGACCAATTCCATGACTCTTATCCTGAGGAGCCGATGGAACAGCCATTAAGGCAACGGATCCAACAGATAGGATAAGTACAGACAATAAAACGAAATTCAAAAAAAACTTTTTCATATCAATAAAAATTAATTAAAAGTTAAGCCAAACCACAAGGTACAAAGTATTATTGTCAGCAGCATTTCTGCCATTATTATCATAATTCATAATTGTACCATCAAATTTGTTATATGCTACATATTGTATTGCAAACTTTGTATTATACCAGGGCAGATATTCAATCTGACCGATAAATCCATTGCTGTCCGGCCTGCCACTCCAACTTCCAACATTGGCATCCTTAGACCCCTGGGTATAAAAATATCCCATTGTAAAACCGAGTCCTTTCTTTAAATACAGGTTTCCGTCGACCTTCAAGGTATTAAAATCAAACTCCTCGCTCAAGCTAGGTGTATATTGACGGGTCTCTGTCTCGTGAGTAT
>CAIOOC010000291.1 GCA_903859795.1 uncultured Bacteroidia bacterium | reverse complement strand
TGAATTAAAATGTGTGCTCAACTATCTTGTTTTTACCAATCAAATATCAAGTTAAATAGATACTTTTATCACCCAAAATAAAAGCCAGAAATTTTCATCCTATGCATCTTATTAAACAAAACAGCAAGCTTCGATTAATCCTTGTAACCGGATTCCTTATTCTTCAGGTCATAGCCAAAGGCAATTCGCCCGCTGATCTTTCCAGACTGAGTATCATTCCAAAGCCCGTAAGTGCGATACCGGAAAAGGGTAATTTTACACTTACTAAAAATAGCGTCATTTTTGTTTCTGCCCAAGGTGGAGAGATACACAGTATTGGAAATTTCCTAGCTGCCAAATTGATCCCTGCCACAGGTTTTGGAACCAAAGTTAAAGTTACTGCCGGTAAGCAGACTTCAGGGAACATCTATCTTACCCTTGCTTCAGGTGATGAAAAACTGGGTGAAGAGGGGTATGAGCTTTCGGTTAAGTCAAACATTATTAGTCTGAAAGCCAATAAACCCGCCGGACTTTTTAATGGTGTTCAGACCATCAGGCAACTTTTTCCTGCCGGAATTGAAAGTTCGTCCAAACAACCCGGACCTTGGCAGATTCCGGCAGGTGTTATTTTCGATTATCCGCAATATGCCTACCGTGGTGCTATGCTCGATGTTGCCCGCCATTTTTTTCAGGTCAATGACGTAAAACGGTTTATAGACCTTATTGCATTTTACAAGATGAATGTGATGCACCTTCATCTTTCGGATGACCAGGGATGGAGGATTGAGATAAAGAAATGGCCCAACCTTACTTCAATTGGCGGAAGCAAGCAGGTTGGCGGCGGAGCAGGTGGATTCTACACTCAGAAGCAATATTCAGATATTGTCAAATATGCGGCTGAGCGTTATATAACAATCGTTCCGGAAATTGATATGCCGGGACATATCAATGCGGCAATGGCTTCCTATCCTGAATTAAATTGCAATGGAAAGGCAACTGATCTTTATACCGGTACTGAGGTTGGTTTTAGCTCTTTCTGTACAAGTAAAGAAATTACTTACCAGTTTATTTCTGACATATTTGGAGAACTCGCTGCTATTACACCCGGACCTTACCTGCACATCGGAGGTGATGAATCGCACGTTACAAAACTCGAAGACTACATACCATTTGTTAATCGTGTCCAACAGATTGTAACTAAACTTGGTAAAAAAGTCATCGGGTGGGATGAGATTGCCCTCACATCTTTAAGCCCGAATTCGGCTGTTCAATACTGGGCAAAAGCTGAAAATGCAGTAAAAGGGGTTAAGCAGGGAGCAAAAGTGATTATGTCGCCGGCTGCCAATTCATACCTGGATATGAAATATGATTCTACAACTTCACTTGGGTTATTTTGGGCTGGATTTGTTGAAACAGACAAGTCATATAATTGGGATCCTTCAACACTCGTACCAGGTGTTGAAAAGGAAAATATCCTCGGCATCGAGGCTCCGCTGTGGACTGAAACCATTACTAATATGAAGGATCTTGAATACATGGTTTTTCCCAGGCTTTTAGGTATTGCGGATCTGGCATGGCGATCTGCTCCTGCCGGAAATTGGGGTGAATATAAAATCCGGCTTGCAAAGCATGGTGCACGGTTAAAAGCAATGCAGATTGATTATTATCCTTCTAAGTTGGTGCCTTGGGGTGATTACCTAAAATAGCATTAGCTAAAGTATTTGATCCGGTGACTCTTTACGAGGTGAAGAGTCATCGGGTCATTTTTTTTATTCCAGCCCGATAGAGACAGAAGTCTCATGCGATTCGCCGGGATTTAGGATAATTGTATCGTCGAACGAATTTACGGCTTCAACGCAAACGAATGATTTATAGGCATAATCCGGCATATCGCTGATTTTGCAGCAGTTTTCGAGCCAGGGATTCCATACTGTTGTGACCCTGCTTCCCTTTTTGGTAGCACGAATATTCCGCTTTAGGTTTGGATCTTCAATTACAATTGTCGATTCGGTTTCATAATAATGACGATCGACCAGTTCATGTATTTCGAGTTTTGGCGATTCCTGAATAAATTTGCCAGCCACATCATTCTTGTAATATCTTGACCCTTTGAGACCTTCTATCTTTATCTCCTCGATAGACGAGATAGAATAATAAGTATGCAGTGCGCAGGAATAACCAAATTGAGCAT
>CAIOOC010000290.1 GCA_903859795.1 uncultured Bacteroidia bacterium | reverse complement strand
TGAAAATGGTAATTATGATGGATTCTCTTTTAATGAACAACAAATATTCCTTGAGTTTATAGAATCAACAAAAATTAAATATTATTTTAAATATGCAAATTAATAGCTCAATTAAAGTGAATAGATCATTCAGATTATTACGATTTTGTATGGATAACCATATCTTTAACTGGTCGTTTGGAGTTTTATCTCTACTGAGCATGGGAATCCAATTAGTGGTGACCCTGATTTTAAACGATGGAACTTCGAGATGATTTGGGTAAAAATTCAATTTGTCATTTTCCGATACAAAAGTTCCTGAAAATATATCCAAGTGTCTCATCTGTTGTTATTTCTCCTGTAATCTCTCCAAGATAATGGAGGCACTCCCTGATATCCTGCGCAAGAAAATCACCAGAAATGCCGGTTTGCAACCCTGAAATTACAAGTTTTATTGCTTTTAGAGCAAGTGAAAGTGCCTCGTAATGCCTCACATTGGAAACGACAATATCTTCAGAACCAATGCTCTTCAGATTAAGTGAATTCTGCATCTTTTGAACCAGCTCATCAATATTTGTTTTGCTTTTGGCAGCTATAAAAACCAAAGATTCATTAGTTAGCAAAGGGAAAGCTGACAATTGTCTTATAGCCACCTGTTGAGCTATATCGACTTTATTTGCGATTATAATTAGTTGCTGATCAGTTATTTTCTCTCGAATCTTAATTATCCGGTCTTTTATTGGACCAACTTCTCTGCTAATATCTGTTACAAGTAAGACGATCTCTGCCTTTCCAAGCTGAAGATAACTCCGTTCGATTCCCATTGTTTCGATGATGTCGGCAGTATCGCGAATTCCGGCGGTATCCGAAAAGCGAAATAATGTGCCTGCAATATTTACAACATCCTCAATAACATCACGTGTAGTGCCGTGAATATCAGAAACTATAGCTTTATCTTCATTAAGCAGGGCATTCAGCAAGGTTGATTTGCCTACGTTTGTTTCACCAATAATAGCAACGGGGATTCCGTTTTTGATAACGTTACCCAGCCTGAACGAATCGGTTAATCTCTGCAGGAGATTCGAGATGTTTGTTGCTAATTCAATAAGCGAACTGCGGTCAGCGAATTCAACATCCTCTTCTGCAAAATCCAATTCCAGTTCAATTAGGGCTGCAAAACGGAGCAACCCGGCTCTTAACTGTTTGATTTCGTTTGAAAATCCGCCACGCATTTGCATCAGTGCCAATTTGTGGGCAGCACTATTTGACGAAGCAATTAAATCCGCCACGGCTTCTGCCTGAGATAAATCCATCTTGCCATTCAGGAAGGCTCTTTGTGTAAATTCACCTGGTTGGGCAAGTCGTGCACCTTGTGAAATCAAAAGTTGCAGAATTTGTTGCTGAATATAAACCGACCCGTGACAAGAGATTTCGACAATATCTTCACATGTAAACGAATGAGGGGATTTAAATAGCCCGATAACTACTTCGTCAACAATGTTATTTTCTAATTGTATTACTCCAAAATGCATCGTGTTTGCCTTTTGATCGGTTAAGGATTTCCCCGCATGAGGCGACCTGTAAATCTTATCGGCAATTGATATCGCTTCAGATCCAGAAACACGGATTACTGCAATTCCCCCAATTCCCGGTGGGGTCGAAATCGCACATATCGTTTTTTGATCAAACATTCTTTTTTGGTTTTTCGAATCTCTGCAAAGATAGTTAGAATTATTCCTTATCTTTAATCGATTGTTTGTAATGACCACTCCATTTAATTAGTAATCAACCTTATTCTTTTAATTATGGATTATTCAAAATACATTTTTCCATCCGACGGAACAATGAGGCTTAGTGATTTTAAAACCGACGACAAAAACTCATTCGGTAGTCAGAACAGTGCAGATGAGGCACTTCATCAGGGTGTCGAGAGACTGTCTGAAATCCAGGATATCCTTTATGCACAGGACAAATTTTCATTACTGATTATTTTTCAGGCAATGGATGCTGCTGGAAAAGACAGTACGATTAAACACGTAATGTCAGGAATAAATCCTCAGGGATGTAATGTTACCAGCTTTAAGGCACCCTCGGCCGAAGAGCTTGATCATGCCTATTTATGGCGATGCATGAAAGTCACGCCTGCCAAAGGAGATATTGGGATTTTTAACCGATCCTATTATGAGGAGGTATTAGTCACACGCGTCCATCCTGAAATTCTTGCTAGCCAAAAGCTGCCAATAGACTACAGTAAAGTGGCTCCTGATCATTCCTTGTGGCTCCAGCGTTATAGTGACATTAACAATTTTGAGAAATATCTGACGAATAACGGGACACAGGTTTTGAAATTTTTTCTGAATGTTTCGAAGGAGGAACAGAAAAGAAGGTTTCTTAAAAGGATTGAGGATCCTGAAAAGAATTGGAAATTCTCGGAACACGATGTTGAAGAACGTAAGTTGTGGGACGAATATCAAACAGCCTACGAGCAAGCCTTTCTGCACACTTCTACAGCCTTGGCCCCGTGGCATATTATTCCGGCAGATCAGAAATGGTTTATGCAAATAGTTGTTTGTCAGATAATTATTGACAAACTTAACTCATTAGGAATTGAATATCCGGAGCTTACTTCAAACCAACTGGAAAATATTCTGAAGGGGAAACATATGCTCCTGAGTGAGTAGTAATAGCAAACGTATAAAAACAAGCAAGGAGTCGAATGACTCCTTGCTCTACCTAACCTAAACCTAACCTAAATAACCT
>CAIOOC010000289.1 GCA_903859795.1 uncultured Bacteroidia bacterium | reverse complement strand
CTGTATTCACATATAAAAGATTTGGTTGCTGCTGACAATTCGCTGAAGGGTATACGCCTGTATGTCGATGAATCGAATAAAAAAGCGATGGAGGTTTATGCCCGTCTGGGGATGAACGGCGAGCATTACCGGGTATTTGAGTGGATGAAGGAATAAATTAATGAAACAACGCGCCGGCCGGAATCTCCGCCTTTGAGCCTTCCGGTTTTTCCCAGCTTACATTTAATGCCTTGGCGCCACCCATCTGAAAGTATTTCAGCAAAATGGGATGATACCCCTTTGCCAGGGCAAGTTTCTTCGATTTTTCCTGTGTCCGATGGAATCCGTCATTGTCGAGGATCATTTTCCCATCGATGGATAAAATACCTCCATCATTGGAATTGAGATAGATCGTATAAACACCGCTTACCGGGACATCCAGGTAACCCTGATAGGTGTAGCCAAAAGACCGCTTATCGGATATCGCAGAGATATTAAAAGTAGGGATAATTCCGGAACTCATTACACTGTATTTTTTCATATCCTCAACCTTCACGCAATACCCTTCAAGATAATCGTAATGCAAGCCGGGCTGCGGATTTTTCACTTCGGTAGCTCGAGCTGGAGTCAGCTTTTCAAATTCCACCGTACAAGCATAACTCGGATTCTCCCCTTTGATAAAACTCCGGGCCTTCAAGACCGAGGACTGGTCAAGGCTGAAAGTCCCTGAATAAATCGTTGAAAATTCAGAAGGATCTGAGCCATCCAGGGTATAATGAATTACAGCCTCCTTGTCATTGCAATTCAAATTAATGTCTGTCGATTGCAGGAAAGACTTTTCCTTTGATTCGACCCGGGGCATGAAAGGTGAAGGGTAAATGGGAGTATGTGGACGGTTTTCAGGATTGCTCCCCCATTGTTCATTGGGCTTGTCTCCCATCACAACCACCATCTCTCCACCATTTACAATGTCGTGATGTTTAAAATATGATTCAGCGTGATCCTTTCCGTTTAGCAGTAGTGATTGAACATACAGATTTTTCGGTCCCCCATTTTTTGTCCTGATAATAAACTGGTTTCCATTCTCAAGATGAAGTGTAATCTTATCGAAAAGGGGTGATCCGATTACGTAATCTTCCAGACCTGGGGTCGTTGGGTAAAATCCCATTGCAGAGAGAATGTACCAGGCCGACATTTGACCTGCATCATCATTACCACACAATCCGTTTGGCTGATCGGTATAAAACTCATCGACGATTTGCCGTACTTTCTGCTGTGACTTCCACGATTTCCCGATGAAACTGTACAAATAGGCCATGTTGTGACTCGGTTCGTTCCCATGCGCATATTGCCCGATAAGACCAGTCATATCCAGCAGATTACCAGATGAACCGGTATTTTTAAGTGAGAAACAGTTATCGAGCCAACGATCGAACTTCTCTTCTCCTCCCATCAGTTCTATCAGCCCGTTAATATCCTGCGGAACGGAGGTCGTGTACTGATAGGCATTAGCTTCAGTATAATGACCAGATTCAACGATCGGATCAAATGGTGTGAGCCAATTGTAATCAGATCCCCTGGGCCGCATAAATCCGGTTTGGATATCAAACAGGTTTTTATAAAAAGCACCTTTTTGCGAATAATGCTCATAATCAGTTTTACTGTAAGCCTTAGCGATTCTGGACACGCACCAGTCATCGTAAGAATACTCAAGTGTCCTGGCTACAGACTGACTTTCGGCGTCAAACGGGATGAAACCAATCTTTTTGTAAATCTCCTTGCCGTCACGAAACCCCTCCGATAGTTTCTTCATACCTTCATAGGCCTCCTTCACGTCATAGTCCCGGATTCCCTTCACCCAGGCATCGGCAATCAGTGGTAATGAGTGGTAACCGATCATTGCAAAACCCTCATTGCCTCCGAATTCCATGATTGGAAGAGTGCCAAAATGTTGATATTTTTCAATAAAGCTCCGGATAAACTGGTTTGTCCGCTTGGGTTCAATAATTGTATAGAGGGGATGCAACGCCCTGAATGTATCCCAGAGTGAAAAAGTGGTATAATTGTCAAACCTCGTAGCGGTATATACCTTATGATCTGTGCTGCGGTAACGCCTGTCAACATCAAAGTTGATATTCGGGTGTACAAAAGTGTGATACAGGGCGGTATAGAAGGTGCGTTGCTGCGCCTCTGTCCCCCCTTCCACCGATATCCTGGCCAACTCTCTCTCCCATTTTAACCTTGCCTTTTCACGGATTAAATTAAAATCCCAGTCGGGCAGTTCCGCTTTGAGGTTTTTCTCTGCTCCAATAAAATCAACTCTCGAGATGGCTACTTTTACAAGAACTTCTTTATTCTTCTTTGTGTCGAAGGTGAAATGAGCCTTAACATTTTTACCACCTGCCTCCTGAGCATTACTGAGCAATTTGTCTTTCAAATAAAATCCACAATCGATAATTGGCTGGGAGAAGTCGGCTACGAAATAGATAGTCCTGTTACCGTCCAGACCACCTGATGAATGCCGGAACCCCTCAATTTTTGTAGCAGACAATTTTTTCACATAAAGGGAATCGTTTGTATCGTTAATCCCATGGGTGAGATCAAGGATGATATTCCCCTTATCGGTTTTAGCGTACGTATATTTATGCAGTCCTGTTCGCACTGTTGCTGTCAGTTCGACCAGAATTCCGTTGTCGAGTCTGACACGGTAGTATCCCGGCGAGGCGGATTCATTTTCATGTTTAAAGGAAGCGCGATAGCCGGAAACGTCATCCGCAGATTGTGGCGCGGTAAGCCAAATTGGTCCGGTCGTTGGCATTAGGAGAATATCACCGCCACCACCACTTCCCACCCCGCTGAAATGGTTATGACTGAATCCCATGATGCTCCGGTCGGAATAGTGATAACCTGCGCAACCGTCCCAGGTTTCGGTGCGGGTATCCGGGCTAAGCTGAACCATTCCATGTGGCAGAGTTGCCCCTGGAAACGTATGGCCGTGCGCATCGGTACCTACAAAGATATTGACCTTATTGGTGTGATCTTCGGTTTTGGGAGAAGAAACCCCCGACAGACTATAAAGACAAACGATTGTAGTTAGAGCAAGTAATCTCATTAAATGTTGAATTTAAACCCTATATCTTAACGGGATACAAGAGCGGAAAAAACCTGCCTTCCATTTTGTCACCGCTTTGTACAACCGGTACACCGGCCAACAACTCTTCATCTGAACGGGAACAAGTCCCATCAGCAAAAACATTAAGCACAAAAGCACGACGGGGATTATCTGAATTGTTCTCGAATGATCCGTGGACCAGAAGTGGATGGTGAAAAGATGCATATCCTTTTTTCATTTCAATCGGAACCGGATTGTCGAGTTTACGGGTTTGATCCTCGTTAAGGTAGGCTTTTAATCCTTCCATATCTCCGGTCAGGACAGGTTTTTCGAGCAGCCCCCATTTATGTGAACCGGGTATATATTGCAGGCAGCCATTCTCTGCTGATACATTATCCAAACCAACCCAAACGGTAAGATGCTGCATTGGAGTTGTTCGTGTCCAATATGAATAATCCTGGTGCCAGGCGACGACTCCACCATGTTTTGCAGGTTTGCAGAAAAGCTGATCGTGCCAGAACCGGACCCCCTGATCTCCAAGGAGCTGATGTGCTGCCATCAGAAACGCCGGATTCCAAAGAACATCGTGAAATCCCGGAGTTATCCTCCAGTGACCCAGAGAGTGAAATACGATCCGGTTTGGATCGGTCGATTCATTTGAATGGAATTCATAAAACAGATCGTGACCGGGATGACCAGGATCCATAATCGCCAAAAGCTCCCCGTTAAGTTGTGCTATATGGTCCTCTTCCAGGAGCTTAATCCCTGATACATACCCGTTTTCGTTAAAAAACGCAATCTGTTCTTCGGTTAACCTATACTTTTCCCATTCACCCGAATCAGATGGAATGGAAAACATTTGGGTGATCATCCGATCATAATCTGATAAATCGTGCGAAATTTTCATATTCATATATTTTAG
>CAIOOC010000288.1 GCA_903859795.1 uncultured Bacteroidia bacterium | reverse complement strand
TGCCACCAGAAGCAGCAAATCCTTCTGTTCACTTTCATGGAAAACACCCGATAAAAAGGATGCAGATATGTTCGAGGCTGAAAAAAAACTGGCCAGAAACAGTGATGTGGTGATTGTTGTGTTAGGTGTCAATAAATCGATAGAGATGGAGGGACGGGACCGCACGACACTTGAGCTGCCAACAGATCAGCAGCAATTTATTCAGGATATTTATAAGGCCAATCCAAAAACAATCGTAGTGCTTATAGCAGGTAGCTCCCTGGCTGTTAACTGGATTCAGGAAAATATCCCAGCCATAGTCAATGCATGGTACCCGGGGGAACAGGGTGGAAATGCAATCGCCGATGTACTGTTTGGAGATTACAACCCGGCAGGAAGATTACCACTGACGTACTACAAATCGACTGACGATCTACCAGCTTTTAACGATTATGAAATTTTTAATGGCCGGACCTATATGTATTTTGAAAAGAAGCCACTCTATCCGTTTGGATTTGGATTGAGTTATTCAAGCTTTGACTATTCAAATATAAGGATTGACAAACCTTCATTTTTGCCTGGTGATTCAATTTCTGTTAGTGTAGATATTAAAAATACCGGAAAGTTCGGCGGTGATGAAGTCGTTCAGCTTTATTTGCGACAGAAGTCTGCAACAGTAAAACTGCCCCAAAAACAGTTAAAAGCGTTCAAGCGCATCAGTTTAAAAATCGGAGAGACACAAACAGTCAGCTTTATGCTATGCAGAAAAGACCTGGCTTATTGGAATGAAAAAAACGAATTTGTACTCGAGCCCGGAGAGTTTAATATTCAGCTGGGTGCATCTTCGGAGGATATCAGACAGCAGATCACTTTCCGCGTGAAAAATTAAATGAATCAAAAATAAGAATGATGATAGCTCCATATTGCCGGATTTTAAGGATTTTACTAAAATATAAAATTGCCTTCTTCCTGTTCTGGCTGATTTTGTCAATCACTGGTTTTGCACAGGAATCAAAGTCCGTCACAGTTACTCCATTAAAAAATGGCAAATTTCTAAGTATCCAGGCCTGCACTGAAAAGATTTTCCGTATAAGAATTTCTGCTGGGGTTGATTTTCCCGAATCCCTGATGGAACGGTACGGTATCCTTAAAACAGATTGGGGAGGTGCAAAAGTATCTTCAAAATCGGAGGAAGGTGGTCAAATAATTCAGACATCAGGATATCAATTTAAAGTCGATGCTAAGGAAGGGGAATTTTCCGTCCTTGACTCAACGGGAAACATACTTATCAGTCGAATTGGATTTTCTGATTCAAGTTCCCCTCCGTATTACGACCTAGCCAAATCGTTGGAAACCTATTTTGGCCCCGTAAAAACAACCTCCGGAATTATTGGTGATGCCAATTCCCCTGGCAATCTATTCATACAGGGTGATGAGGGCAATCATAATCAGAATAATATCATCGAAATTTCCCTGAAACAGGACGAAAGTTTCTACGGCGGAGGCAGCACCAGCCGAAAAAACATCCAACACCGCGGTTCTGCACTGCGCATGTGGGCTACCTATCAGAAAACGGAAATACCAATGCCTTTTCTAATGAGTTGTGCCGGATGGGGAATCTTCAACAACACAACTTCCCTTAATTATTTTGATGTCGGACGCTTCCAACACGATAAATTACTGGTCTCCAACACCGGTGGTGGGATCGATTTTTACCTGATGTTTGGCAAATCAATGGTCAACATTCTTAATGAATATACATCGATCACAGGAAAACCCTATATATTACCCAAATGGGCTTATGGTTTAGCTTTTGGCGGCAATACCCAGGAAGACCAGATGGGGATGATGAACGATGCAGTCCGTTTCAGGGACGAGAAAATCCCATGCGATATCTTCTGGATTGAGCCGCAGTGGATGGCAAAAAACTACGATTTCTCCACATCAAAGAACTGGAACCTGGCAAAATTCCCGGCAGAGCCATTCTGGGAGGTAGACAAATATCCCAAATACGAAAACAGGACCTTGTTTGTCTCCAAATTACACAACCTTGGTTTTAAACTTGCTTTGTGGTTATGTATCGATCACGATCTTAGTATTGCAGAGGAAGACTATCTCTCCGTGAAATCGGGCAAAGCACAGTCGGGCCAGGAACACTGGTTCAAACACCTGACCAAATTCATTGATCAGGGGGTTGACGGATTTAAACTCGATCCGGGACGCACACTTGACGAACACCCCGACCGGAAATACTTCAACGGATATACCGATAAACAGATGCATAACCTGAACCAGGTGCTTCTTCCAAAACAGATGTACCAAACTTTTCGTGAGCATAAAGGAATCAGGTCGTTTCATCATTATTGCGGCGGCTATGCCGGTACCCAGCACTGGGGAGCTTCCACAAGTGGTGATAATGGCGGAGGGAAAGATGCGTTATTCGATCAGTTAAATCTCGGTCTAAGCGGGTTCGTGAATACTTCGGCTGATGTTTTGGAGGGAGTTGATGACAACAAGGCAGGTTTGCATCTTGGCTTCTTTCTGCCATGGGTGCAGATAAACAGCTGGTATAGCCTCCACCACCCCTGGTATCTTAAACCGGCTGAGAAGGAGACCTTTCGCTTTTATGCCCAATTGCGCAATAGTCTGACACCCTATATTTATTCAGCTGCGCTTCAGGGTAGTCAGACAG
>CAIOOC010000287.1 GCA_903859795.1 uncultured Bacteroidia bacterium | reverse complement strand
TTCCTGTTAATCGCGCTACCGTAACGCTTAATAGTAAATTAAATCCTGGTCCCTTTTTGCATTTATATCTTCTCATCTCCCCTCTAATATCTCTCATAATCTGATTGTTGAAATATTAATAAAAAATTAACATTAAATTATGTTAACGTTTATTAAATATTAATTGGGCTATTAATCGGTGAAACTTTATTTTACTGAACAAACCACCAAAAATGAAATATAAATGCAAGACGGAAATGAAGAACTATGTATCCATGAACATCGTTTTAAAAAACTTTGTTCTCAAAATGACCCGCATGAACCTATGCGCTATGTGCTAGCTATTATAAATGTTAATTGAATTTAAAACTATGGAAAAGAACCCCTTGTTAAAAAGAAGGCTTAGCTTTCGAAGAGTTTGCACGTTCCTATTCATTTTGATGAGTTTGCAGGTTTCTGCCAACTATTCAAAAAATGAAGAAGCGAGCCAGGCTGAGTCGATGCAACAAAGCAAAATTACAGGTACAGTAAATGACAATGCCGGTAAACCTGTTCCCGGTGCGACAGTATTAGTAAAAGGTACTACAAATGGAATCATCACTGACGCAGATGGTCATTTTACATTGGGAAATGTACCACCCAATTCGGTGATTATATTCTCGTTTGTGGGAATGAAGACAGTAGAGATCAAGGTCGGAAAGCAAAGTGTTCTCAATGCAGTCCTGGAGGATGAGTCAATCGGTCTTGAAGAGGTCGTGGCTGTAGGTTATGCGACCCAGAAGAAATCTACATTGACGGGAGCTGTTGTCAGTGTGAAAAATGAAAGTCTAGCTGTTACAAAGAACGAAAATGTGGTCAATATGTTAACAGGTAAATTGCCGGGTGTCCGTGTCGTTCAAAAGAGCAGCGCGCCGGGTGCTTACGATACTACAATTGATATCCGTGGTATGGGTACCCCGTTGTTCGTTATTGACGGGGTCACGCGTGACCAGGCATATTTTGCCCGGATGGACCCACAGGAAATCGAGAGTGTATCCGTGTTAAAAGACGGTTCAGCGGCTGTATATGGTTTGCGTGCAGCGAACGGTGTCATTCTGGTAACTACGAAGGCTGGTACCGCGCAGGCAGGGAAAGTGGATATCGTCTATTCCGGTAACTATTCCATGCAACAGTACCTGTATGTACCTCAAGGCGTAAGCGCACTGGATTATATGACCCTTCGCAACGAGTCAACCTTCCAGAACTTCGCCAACAACTATTTGGTACGCCAAAGCCCCTATTTCTCACAGGCACAAATGCAGCCCTACATCGACGGAAAACCATCCTACGACTGGATGAACTCCATATTCAATAAAACTACACCAGAGCAACAGCATAACTTAAGTATCAACGGAGGAAGCGATAAGTTACGTTATTTCATGAGCCTTGGTTACTCTGATCAGGAAGGTTCGTACAAGGGCGGAGGTTATA
The DNA here is from genome assembly GCA_903859795.1 of uncultured Bacteroidia bacterium. Lineage (GTDB taxonomy): Bacteria > Bacteroidota > Bacteroidia > Bacteroidales > Prolixibacteraceae > JAAFHB01. Next base: position 97 of record CAIOOC010000287.1, on the reverse strand, counting down.
ACAGCAAAAAATGGAACTTCCGTTCGACTGTCGACGCCCAGATTACCAGAGATTTAAAAGCAAAGGTTACGATAGGCGCCATCATTGACCAAACAAG
>CAIOOC010000286.1 GCA_903859795.1 uncultured Bacteroidia bacterium | reverse complement strand
GTATGATAGATTTTATTGGTGATATCCATGGTCACGCCGACAAGCTTATTGAATTACTTGAGAAGCTTGGATACTCAATGAAAAATGGTGTATATAACCATCATACAAGAAAAGTCTTCTTTATCGGAGATTTTATCGACCGCGGTGCGCAGATTAGGGAGACACTGCAAATTGTAAGACCAATGGTTGAATCTGGTAATGCCCTGGCTGTTATGGGAAACCACGAATACAATGCGCTCTGCTTCCATCACGAGGAGCGCGAAGGGGGACACCTGCGTAAACATCTGATTATTAATATTATTCAGCACTTCGAGACACTCCGACAGTTTCAGAACCGGCAGGAGGAATATGAAGATTACCTGGAATGGTTTAAAACATTACCGCTCTATTATGAGACCAATGACTTCAGGGTTGTTCACGCATGCTGGGACAGTGAGCATATTGCATATTTGCGTTCAATTTTAAAACATGACCGGCTCAACGAAACGATTCTTCACCAGTCGGTTAGGGTTGGTACGAGAATGTACCATATTTTCGACGAAACGCTCAAAGGGAAAGAGATCCTGATGCCCACAGGTCTTACGTTTACCGACAAGGATGGGAACGAAAGGAATGAAATACGAATCAAATGGTGGAAAAATCCTGTCGGTTCGACATATCAGGAGATGAGTGTGTTGCCTGTGAAAAATCTCCCTGAAGGAAATCTCCGGATTTCGAATTCTACCCTTACAAAATATTATTCCGAACCCGAAAGACCAGTCTTCTTCGGCCACTACTGGCTTACCGGAACTCCCAGGTTATTAAGAGAAAATATCTGCTGTCTCGATTTTAGCGTCGCAAAACATGGTCATCTGGCAGCTTATCGTTTTGACGGCGAAAAAGAGCTTTCAAATGATAAATTCGTTTACGTTTAGTGGCTAAAAAAGACTTATCGGAATAGCTCAATCCTTAAGGTTGAAAAGAATTTAGAATCAATATAGTCTGACTATCTTAAAGTATTAAAACAAAAAATGCTACCAAAACTCCAAGGCACCAAAAATGCACCAAAACATTAAATGACATGTCAAAACTTTTTACTCCTCTTGTAATTAAATCAGTTACGCTTAAAAACCGTCTGGCCATTTCTCCTATGTGCCAGTATTCCGCTGTTGATGGTTTTGCCAAAGACTGGCATCTGGTTCATTTGGGTAGCCGCGCCGTGGGTGGTGCCGGACTAATCATTCAGGAAGCGACAGCTGTATCTCCCGAGGGTCGAATAACTCCCGGTGATTTAGGTCTTTACGATGATGCACATGTCGAAAAGCTCGAAACTATCACCCGGTTCATTCACCAGCAAGGTTCGGTAGCAGGTATTCAGCTTGCACATGCAGGAAGAAAAGCAGGTAATGCAGTCCCCTGGAATGGCGGCCTTCAGCTAAAAGAAAATGAGGGCGGCTGGAAAACTGTTTCTGCATCACCTTTGACTTTTAATGAGGCTGATAATGCACCTATTGCCCTTGATATCAATGGAGTATCCAAGGTGATTGCTGATTTTAAAGCAGCTGCCCAACGTGCCCTGGAAGCTGGTTACAGGGTGATTGAAATACATGCGGCGCATGGTTACCTGATTCACCAGTTTTTTTCACCACTTAGCAACCATAGGACAGATCGGTATGGCGGAAGTTTTGATAACAGGATTCGATTGCTTCTGGAAATTGTACATGCAGTCAAAATGGTTTGGCCCAAAAATCTTCCACTGTTTGTGCGGATTTCTGCCACCGACCATGTCGAAGGTGGCTGGAATCTTACTGAAGCGATTCAACTTTCGGCGATCTTAAAAACGCAAGGTATCGATCTGATAGACTGCTCATCCGGAGGGTTGGTTCCTTATGCAAAGATCCCTTTTGGTCCGGGTTATCAGGTTCCCTTCGCTGCAGCTATAAAAAAGGAGACAGGTATCTTAACCGGCGCTGTCGGATTGATAACAACAGTTGAACAATCGGAAATGATTCTCGAAAGGAATGAAGCTGACCTTATTTTGCATGCGAGGGAGTCGCTCAGGGAACCATATTTTGCACTTAAGGCTGCGGCTGCTCTGAGTGAAAATATCGATTGGCCAATACAATATATAAGAGCTAAACCATGAAATTTGTTACAATTCCAAATGCTATTTTGTTCTGTGTTTTCTCTGAAGTGATTCTGTATAAAATACTGTACCTCAGAAAGGCTCAGAGTATTAAAAAAGAGTTTCACAGTACAATAATATTTTTTTAGTTTTTATTCAATCTTAACTAAATCAATAATATACTTATGAAAAAATCTGGCTCAATTTTGATCAGTTTTGCACTAATCACAGGAATAGTAGCACTAATTCCGTGTTTTTACTCCTGTAACAATTCTCCCGGCACTTATTATGATTACAGCGGCTGGGATACCTATGCGGGATCAAAAGATGGACTTAGATATTCATCAAACGACCAGATAAATGCATCAAACGTGACTCAGCTTAAGGTTGCCTGGACATATTCTTCTGGGGATAAAGATACGGCTAATCATACCCAGATACAATGTAATCCTATAATGATCAAAGGAATACTATATGGTACAACTCCCCGGCTAAAACTTTTTGCTTTGAATGCGGCCACCGGAAAGCAACAATGGATATTTGATCCCGCCTCTGAAGATACAAGTGCACGGAGTAACCCCACAGCATTTTTTAAGGTAACACGAGGCGTTGTCTTTTGGCAAGATGAGAAGGGTGCAAATCAGCGGATTATATACAGTGTTGGATCTAGAACCTACGCGATAAATATTTCTGATGGAACGCCGGTCAGAAGTTTCGGTGAAAATGGTTACATCGATTTGACGAAAAACATCGACCGTGAAGCGGGAACCTATAATCCGTACATCAGCAATACAACCCCGGGCATTATTTATAAAGACTTGATTATTATGGGAATGCGGGTGAGTGAGGAAGCAGATGCCGCACCAGGGACGATTCGGGCATTTGATGTCCGGACGGGTGATCTCAAATGGAAGTTCCACACAATTCCCCATCCCGGTGAAAAGGGTTATGAGACATGGCCGGATAAGGAGGCATGGAAAAAGCTGGGGTCTGCCAACAACTGGGCTGGAATGGCTCTTGATGAAAAACGAGGAATTGTCTACGTTCCAACCGGCTCTGTGGGTGGCGATTTCTATGGTGGTATTCGCAAAGGTCAGAATCTTTATGCGAATTCACTTCTTGCGTTGGATGCAGAAAATGGAAAATATCTTTGGCACTTCCAGACGGTTCATCATGACTTATGGGATCGTGACTTGCCTGCAAATCCTAATCTTGTAACCGTGATGCATAATGGAAAAGCGATTGAGGCTGTTGCACAAATCACAAAACAGGGATATATATTCTTATTCGATCGTACGAATGGACAACCTGTTTTCCCTATAGAAGAGAAACCATTTCCAGCCTCTGACTTACCGGGTGAGGAGGCCTGGCCTACACAACCAATACCTACACTTCCTGAACCATTTGCCAGACAAAGTTTCGGATCGGAAGATATTTCAGACCGCACCCCGGAAGTGCATAACGAGTTGATGGAGCAATTCAAAAAAGTAAAATACAGTGCGATGTTCACCCCTCCAAGCAAAGAGAGCTCATGGATCTTCCCGGGGTTTGATGGTGGCGGAGAGTGGGGTGGTGCAGCGGTCGATCCTGCTTCTGCAATATTGTATATCAACAGCACCGAACTACCCTGGATTTTAACAATGGTCGATAAAATAAAAGTTGATAATAGCACATTAAGAGGAGCCGGACAAAATGTTTATGGGAAATACTGCATCGCATGTCACGGACCCGAATTAAAAGGTAACGGAAGTTCGTTCCCTTCGCTTGCAGAAATAGGTAAAAAATACGATAAGGAGCAGATCTTGAAAATTCTTGGCAACGGACGAAATATGATGCCGGCATTTAAACAAATCAGCGATGAAGATAAGAATACACTTATCGCCTTTTTATTGAAAGAAACATCAAAACGTCCTGTTGCCAAAGGTGGATTCTCTACATCCCGAGAATCAGGTTCAACACCCGGACACCAGCAAAAACATACCATTCTGGATGATGTGCCTTACACCATGACAGGGTATAACCGGTTTCTGGATAAGGATGGATACCCCGGAATCAAACCGCCATGGGGGACTTTGAATGCAGTCGACCTGAACAGCGGAAAGCTGTTGTGGAAGGTTCCACTTGGTGAATATCCCGAACTGACGGCAAAAGGCATTCCGGTTACAGGAACTGAATGTTATGGAGGCCCGTTAGTAACAAAAGGGGGACTCGTTTTTATTGCGGCATCGAAGGATGCGAGAATGCACGCTTTTGACAAAAACACAGGTAAGCTCTTGTGGCAGTCTCAGTTACCGATACCCGGATATGCCACTCCGGCAACTTATCTTATTGATGGTAAGCAGTATGTGGTAATTGCTTGTGGTGGTGGCAAGATAGGCAGTAAATCGGGTGATCAGTATATCGCCTTTGCATTGCCATGATAGTATGAGCCTTCAGCACAATATAGGATAAGTTTTAAAAGTTTTGTGAAACAAATCCTTAAATAAATAAGAACGGTAATTATTAATTTGGAGATTGCTTCGTCTTCGTTCCTAGGACTCGCAAAGACGGGCTTCATGTAGTGTGAGGAGAGATGTGGAGGTTTGGCGGCACAGCCAGATC
>CAIOOC010000285.1 GCA_903859795.1 uncultured Bacteroidia bacterium | reverse complement strand
CCCAAATGCTCTTTGTTCTCCAGGTCGTTTAAAAACTTGCCAACCAACTGGATGTATTTCAGCTTGATTTTCAGTGACTAATGGTATAAATTGAGTGTCTGGCATAACAAAATAAAGTACCCCTTTCTCTTCAGTTTTCTCAATTGGAATATATTTTCCGGAATCATACTGTGTTACAGCAAAAAATGCTGCTACTGGTAAACTGTTAGTAAGATCTAGCATTTCAGTTTTAAATTCATAATGTTGTGCCAATGCAACATAGTCATAAAATATCCCATTTTCAATGTCTTCTTTTATCACAGGATGCTTTGAAGTTACAAGTCTAAATTCTTCGATTTTTACTTTCTGAATAAATTGTGTAATTAAGTCAGGCTGATTTCTATAAAATGAAGCGATACATGGTTCATGAAATTCATTTTGGCCCCTAAATAAAGGTGATCCAAAAGGTTCGGGGTAGTAAACGAGTTTATTATCCCCGAAATCCATAAGTTTATATGGAGCATTTCCAAAGTATGTTTTAGACAAGGTCCAGCCTTGATTATTAAGGTAATCTATAACCTTATCAATATTATCGAAAATTTCTTCGTGAATCATTTTTTGGAAATTTATAATGTCGAATTACACATTTGCATTTAAAAAAGTTTTACAAAGCATGACGAATGTCGTAGCTTATTTACTTTAATGTGCTTTATGGGGAACACTATATTTTTAGTGAATTTCGCAGTAGTAGAAAGATTTAAGTATTTCTAAGCTTGGAGAATACGCCGAATAATGCAAATGGCCTAGATATTACAAAGGTGCTAATCACATTAAAGCCAATTATGTATGAGCCTTTGTTTCAGGCTGGCCATATTTACTTTCGTATTCCTCTGATTTTTTACGGAAATATTCAATAACTTGGGCTGAATCCATTTTAACAATTTCTGTATTTACTTTATCGCGAATATCTCGCATCATTTTTACACAATCAAAATCTTCAGTCGTTTTCATAATCAAATCATAAGGTCAACGAATTTCAATTGAAGGATAAAAATTATAGGGGTATTATTAATTAAAAACTCTGCTTCACTTCAAATACTTTGATAACTATTTCAGAAGATTTCCAATCTCGGTTTTTAGGGTTGGTAAATGTCTTAAAATAGTACCCCAGATAATCTCATTATCGATCTTATCATATCCGTGAATCACTCTGTTACGCATACTGATAATTTGTTTTTTACCAGATATATCCAGGGAGGGATCGAGTTTTTCAATCCGGCTCATTGCTTCGCCAATAATCTCAAATTCCCTTTCAACTGCACGGCGCAGCATCTTATTTGCCATATAGACGCTAAAATCACGCTTTTCTCCGAGATATTTCTCAATGGATTCTATGGATTCCTGAATATCAAACAGAAACTTCTTAATCTCATTATCCATACAATAATGTTTTTGTTTGATTAACCGAGTCGATAAAATAGGGATTGGATAAGGATTTGTCAGTTACCAGATCAACAGGCCGGTGAAACAAGTCCTCAAACTTTTCAGCCAAATTAAAATAGGAATCAGCATAATCTCCATAATCCATGGGTTTAAAAGAGATTAGGAGATCAACATCACTTTTATCCGTAAACCGATCGGTACAGACAGACCCAAATGCAAACAACGATTTTACATTGTGCGCAATGCATAATGATTTGATTTTGTCAATATTATCTGATAAAAGCCTTTGCATAACTGCATTTTGTACAAATTTACTCTACTTAACCAACATTTGCAAACTTAATTCAATTTAAGCATATTTTGATTAAAGTATACAAATCCCTGAAATACATAGGTTGTCTCTTATTAATACCTACCTTTAATCCATAACAATTCAGTCATACATTAATACAACTAAAAGATGAAGAAAATTTTATTGATTGCAAGTATGGTGTTACTTATCCAAAGTTTATCATTTTCAATGACCCCACCAGCAAACGTTCAAAAAGCATTTGAGACTAAGTTTAAAACAGCAACGAACGTTAAATGGGGTAAAGAAGGTAAAACTGAGTGGGAAGCAACATTTTCTTATGATGGGAATAAACTTTCTGCAAATTTTGCAGAAAATGGTGCCTGGCTTGAAACCGAAAAACAAATAAAGATTGCCGATTTACCTAAAGCAGTAAGTGCGGCCATTAAAACTAAATATTCTGGTTGGACTATTACCGAAGCTGATAAGACAGATACATCAAAGCATGGAATCATTTATGAGGCAGACCTAAAAAAGGGTTCAACCAAAAAGGAGGTTGCTTTTAAAGAAGATGGAACGCCTATTATTGAATAAACTGTCCTTTATTTCTTGTCTCCATCCACGTAACTTGGCCAAAAACAAAGGTTATGGCCACAAGTTACGATCGCAGGATTAGTTTTTATATCAACGGCAAAGAAATCGGCAATGACATCAGGTCCATTCGGGCAGAGATGATCAGGTTAATCAATATGAACAGGCGTGCATGAAGATTG
>CAIOOC010000284.1 GCA_903859795.1 uncultured Bacteroidia bacterium | reverse complement strand
ATTACAAAGTTGTTGCCATAGACAATATGGGTAAGGCAGGCGAGGCTTCCAATGAAGTGACAGTTACCATTGAACCCGATAATTTCCCCGATGTTCAGGCTCAGTCGACTTTTGAATCCAATATCGCTTTTAAGGCGCTTGACGGATCTGATGAGCCCGATTTTTCATGGATTTCGGCAAAATATGGCGGAGGATCCAAAAGTCAGCCAGCCGATATCTGGTGGAGCGCCAGATTTCGTCAGCCTGTAAAATTGAAAGGGCTGATGATAGTGAACGATAAGCGTGATTCAATTCCGCTGCCAAAGAATTACACGATTGAATTATTTGAAGATGGGAAATGGAATCCTTTTAAAACTGTGAATATTGGAAATGAAAGGAAAAATAGTGTGCATTTCGAATCAATAAGGGAGGTTGAGGGGGTGCGGATTTCCGTAAAGGGAGCCGATCTGCCGACATCTTCAAACCCTGATCTCGACGGGTTTGTCCGTCTGAGTGAGGTGAAGATAATTAATCTGAATAATGAGGTCGTTCCTTATCGGGGAATACTGACAAACAATTAAATTTAATACGTGCGTTTATTATGAAAAAATACGTTTGGTCATTACTGTTTACACTCTTAATTAGCCTTCAACTTTCGGCCCAGAAATCGGAAGCTCCTGTTTTTATTTCAGGTGCCGATGGACATAAATCGTACAGGATTCCTGCAATTATTCATACTCCGGATGGCGTTCTGCTCGCTTTTGCCGAGGGGAGGTTTAATGGATCAGACGATTTCGGGAATATTGATATTGTTATGAAGCGAAGTACTGATCACGGAAAGAGCTGGGGAAAAATGACCAGTGTAGCGAATTACGATAAACTTCAGGCAGGTAATCCAGCTCCGGTCATCGATCTTCTGGATCCCCTTTATCCACAGGGACGGATATTCCTCTTTTATAACACGGGAAACAACCACGAGGGTGAAGTAAGGAAGGGGAAGGGAATCCGGGAGGTTTATTTTAAAACTTCAGTTGATGGCGGGATTTCGTGGTCCGATCCCGTGAATATCACCACACAGGTTCATAAACCAAATCAGCCCGGAGTTAATCCGGCATACAATTTCAGGGAAGACTGGAGATCGTATGCCAATACACCCGGACATGCCATGCAGTTTACCTCTTCGCTCTTTAAGGGAAGGATTTATGTTGCCGCCAATCACTCGCAGGGCGATCCCAAAGCAGGTAGCGAGGATTATTTTGCCCACAGTTTTTTTAGTGATGATCACGGAAAAACATTTAAACTCAGTGAAACTGTCCAACTTGCCGGAAGCAATGAAAGCAGTGCCGCTGAACTTTCGGATGGCGGCTTGATTTTAAACAGCCGTAACCAGAAGGGAGATATTAAAGCAAGAATTGTGGCATTAAGCAAAAACGGAGGGGCAACATGGGATAGTGTCTATTTTGACCATAACCTTCCCGATCCGGTCTGTGAAGGAACCATCCTGAATATTGGGGAACAAAACGGTAAAAAGATCCTAGCTTTTTGCAATGCGGCAGATGTAAATGACCGCAATAACCTGACGCTGAGAATCTCCTATGATGAGGGTCGAACCTGGTCAAAAAGCTATCCAGTCGATGGAAGTTCAGGATCCGATAAACGGGATTTTACCGCCTATTCAGATATTGTGGCAGTAACTAAAAATAAAATTGGCATCTTGTATGAAAAGGGTGATTATTCAGTATGTATTCAGTATGTATTCAGTATAGTATGCATTCAGTGTGTATTCAGTATGTATTCAGTATGTATTCAGTATGTATTCAGTATGTATTCATTATACATTCAGT
>CAIOOC010000283.1 GCA_903859795.1 uncultured Bacteroidia bacterium | reverse complement strand
GTCCTTTTTCTCCTGGGCCCACTGGTTAAAAATCAGCAGCTTCAGGATTATGTGGAGCAATAAATTTCAATATCTACCGTGACAATTCAAACAAAATAAACATTTGATATGAAACTATTTCTCAAATTCACGATATTGTTGGTACTGGCCTTGACTTTATGTCCGATTTCCTCAAGCTCGCAGGGATCTCGGAGTACACAAATGAACTTCACATTACCTAAAAATGACGATCATTATTTATGTGTAAAGGATTATATCGAAGATAAGATTGATACCGATTATCATCACGCATCCACAGCCGCCATTGAGGCCTTCCGGGATATCAAGTTTGGGGTCCGGATTCACTGGGGACTTTATTCGATTCAAGGGAAATATAATGCATCCTGGCCATTTCTTACACTTTCAAATAAAAAGAAACAGGCTTATCAGGATTTGTATAAGACGTGGAATCCAACAGGTTTTAATGCTGAGGAGTGGATGCAACTTTTTAGTGAAAACGGGATTAAGATGTTTGCGATCACCACGATGCACCACGAAGGATTTTCGATGTTCGACACCAAAGCCAGGGTAAAAAAGAGGGTGAACTGGGTTGCTTCGGGAGGACCTAAGATTGAGGATTGTGATCTTGCTTTTAGTATCATGGAAACACCATTTCACCGGGATGTAATTAAAGAACTATGTGATGCAGCCCATAAATACGGTGTGAAAATAGATCTTTACTTTTCACACCCCAACTGGTTCAATGCCGACTTTCGACCTTATAACTTTCACCCGCTCCAGATTCCGGATCAAAAGGTTCACCCGGAATTTTATGGTGATGCCCCTTCAAAAATTCCCATTCTTGTTTCCGATCCGACTCCCGAAGAGGAGGCCCGGATGATGGCATTTCATCGTCAACAGCTAACTGAACTTCTAACCAACTATGGGAAGATTGATATGATCTGTCTTGACCAATGGTTAGGGAAAAAGGTATGGCCACAAATGCGTCAGGAGATAAAGGATCTGCGCAGGATCCAGCCCGATGTGATGTTCCGGGCAAGGGGAATCGGTAATTATGGAGATTATTATACCCCCGAAGGGTTTATCCCGGGAAATCAGGAAAACACTGATATGCCTTGGTTTGTTATTTACCCCTACGGCGAATCTTTTTCATACATGAAGACTGACCGTTATAAAGGTGTATCGTGGATTATCAGCAGCCTCACAGATATTGTTGCGAAAGGGGGTAACTTTATGGTTGGAATAGGACCGGATGGAATGGGCCGGTTCGATCCAAAGGTGATTCAGGCACTTAAGGAAGCTGGCCAGTGGCTCAAAGTAAACGGTGAAGCGATATATTCGACGCGGCCGCGTGAGGCCGACCGATGGAAAGAGGGGGAAACGATCCGCTATACACGCACAAAAGACCGGAAGACCGTCTACGCGATAATTCGTGCTTGGCCTGGCAACCATCTCAGGCTGAAATCTGTCGAACCTGTTCCTGGTACAAAAATCTATATGCTTGGTTATCAGAAACCACTGAACTGGGTTTATAATAAAACTACAGGATTGGATATTTCCCTGCCGGCAGAGCTCCAGGTTATTGCAAAACGACCATGTAAGTTGGCCTGGAGTTTCAGGATTTCTTCTTCCAATTAATTTTTTTTAGCCTTATGAAGAACACAACCAGAACATCCCGTAGGGAATTTATCAATAAAGCCGGAGTGCTTACAGCTGGTATAACGCTTGAAGCTTCATCGTTAAACAGCTCAGCCCGGGTTACCGGAGCTGACGACAAGATTCGTGTTGGCTTCATCGGAATTGGGAACCGTGGGTCCCAGCTTCTGAATCTGTTTATGAAACAACCCGATGTTGAAATTGCTGCTCTTTGCGATATTTATGAACCCTACCTCCTTCGTGACAGGGTTAAAGTTGATCCACGGTACCTAAAAGACAGACCGGGACAGGTTCCGGCGATGCATGAGAAATTTCCTGTCCAACCTTCGCGATACACAGACTATCGCCAATTGCTGGATGATAAAAGCATCGATGCCGTTTGCATTGCAACTCCTGACCATTGGCATGCGATTCAGGTAATCGATGCCATAAAAGCAGGGAAAGATGTTTATGTTGAAAAACCATTGACGAACACCTTGGTTGAAGGCCGTAAAATGGTCATCGCCTGGAAAGCGAGCGATCGGGTTGTAGCTGTTGGATTAAACCGGCGCGGAAACCGCGTATATCAGAAACTTGCAAAAGAGATCCCTGCAGGTAAAATCGGGAAGGTAACTGTCGCCAGGGCTGCCCGGATCAGCAATATGTTTCCTGACGGGATAGGGAAGCTTAAAAACGAAGAACCACCAAAGGATTTTAACTGGGACATGTGGCTTGGCCCGCGTGCATGGCGTCCTTATCAATACAATATCGCTCCGTACATGTTCCGGTGGTGGAGTGATTACTCGTGTCAGATGGGGAATTGGGGTGTACACTACATGGATGCAATTCGCTGGCTAATGGGCGAAACAGCTCCTTCCGCAATTACGGCACACGGAGGAAAATATGTTCTCGATCACGACGGGGATATCGCCGATACAATGCAGGTAACTTTTGAATTTGCCTCGAAATCCATGATCTCTTTTTCTATCTTTGAAACAAGTAGCGAAGAGTTGTTCCCCTACGGAGAACTGGAACTGCGTGGCACCAAAGGAAATCTTTATGCCAATGAACAAGGTTACAAGATTATTCCGGCTCAGGGGGGACAGTTCCAGTTATGGGATAAACTAATCGAACCGGAAGAATACAGAAATCCAAACCATGCACTGGATGATGGAAGCAGCGCAGACAGCACATCGGGGTTAATCCGTAATTTTCTGGATTGTATAAAGTCACGCGAAAAACCTTTTTGTACACTTGAAGACGGACACCGGTCAACTTCATTTGCCCACCTCGCAAACATTTCGCTTGCTGTGAAGCAAAGGCTTGAATGGGATTCTGTGAATGAAAGATTCACAAACTGTGAAAAAGCGAATGAATTACTAAGTTATGAATACCGAAAACCCTGGACTCTTTAAGTCATGAGGACAATATGTGGTTTTAAGTAATGTGAATAAAAAGATGTCGCATTTTGTTTTAAATTCGTGTGTTGAAAAATAATCTCCCCACTAAAACACCAAATCACCCAAAAGGCACCAAAATTCTTCAAACAGTATTTTTGTGAAATTTAGTGTTTTAGTGATCATTTTGCAAAAATAAAAAACAGCTATAATGAAGATTGTCTGCAGCGCTTTTTTGATGTTTTTAATGTGCGAGCTAACATGGGCATCCGAACAGATTGTATCTGTATCGTCTCCGGACAAGAGAACCGAGGTAAAAATCGCACTTGGAGAGAGAATCACCTATTCACTATTTTATGATGGCAATATATTAATTGCTCCTTCTCCTGTTTCGCTGGAACTTTATGATGGTAAAGTTATTGGGGCAAATCCCAATCTTATAAAACAAAAAACAGTTACGGTTGATAACATCGTACGACCACTTTATGGAAAAAATGCTGTAATCAAAGAGTCCTATACTGAACTGAATTTAACCTTCCGGGATAATTATTCAGTCACCTTCAGAGCATATAACGAAGGAATTGCCTACCGGTTTACAACATTTTTCAAAGATAGCTTAACGGTTAAAAACGAGGAGGCAACCTTCGTATTTCCTCAAAACTGCAAGGGTTATTACAGAAAGGGCAAAAAAAACAATTACCTCTATGAAGCCGTTTATGAAAACGCTGAACTCTCAAAAATCGATTCAGGGCGGGTGGCAATAGTCCCATTGCTGGTTCAGATACCCGATGGACCCAAAATAGCAATCACAGAATCTGACATCACAGACTATCCTGGAATGTACCTTACAGCGGAAGGAAATACCCTTAAAGGGTCTTTCAGAAACTTTCCT
>CAIOOC010000282.1 GCA_903859795.1 uncultured Bacteroidia bacterium | reverse complement strand
GTTCCTGAACCAGTCGTTTTAACGATTGTGAAGCCGGAGCCTGTAATTGCACCCCGGAAACTTTCCCTGGATGAACGTATTCAGAAGGTAGAAGATCTGAGTCTGTTGATCGACCGTTACCGGATCTTGAACGAAAGCCGCAGGAAGTTGCAGACTTTCCAATTAGGTGCTGATGGGCTGAGCTCATCCATTCAACTGCGTGATGCTGCAGGAAATGAGTTCAGAACTTCAAACTCCGCAGTTATCAACACCGTCATCGACGAGATGAAACGGACGCTTGACACCAAAGTCCGGGAAGTTGAAGATCTGATTGACCTTTGAAAATTGGGAGCTTGCTCCCTTTTTTTGTTCGTAACGGAGAAATATTGCTACACCTGTTGCTAAAATATCGACACTTATCAAAGAAAGCGATACATATTTATAATTGTCAATAAATCTGAAATAAGCCGGATATATTTCAATTAAGTTTAATTAATTTTAACGATATATTTAATTGTATGAATACACTTATGACTCATCGGTTCAGTACCTCTTATTCGGTTTTTGATTCTTGCTTCTTTTTAAGTAAAGGGCAGAAGTAAACACAACTGATTGTTTTTACTGATCAAATTAAGCCAATAAAAGTAACTAGTTACGTTTATTTCGGTATTAGTGCGTATTAAAAAAGACATCACAACCATCAACTTTACGAAAGAAAAATGAAAAGGATGATACCCATAAAAAGAATGATGGAAAGATTAGAATCAACTAAAGAAGATTCAGATTTAGCCTATTTCTATGATTTACTGCTTTTAGGAGAACTATTGACCAAGACAACATCGCTTTTTCTTGTAGCATGTATTAATGAAGATAATGAGCGGACTAAGTACCGGCATGAGCATTCTCTTGTTAGAGCTAATGCAATTGGAGATTTTTCCAAAGCAATTGATGAAATACTCGTTGGGCCAACCTCTCAAATTTTATCTTCAAGCATCAGAGAGTATGAGTTTAAAGAATTAACCCAAAGAGTTGGTATTGAAACATGGCAATACCAAGCCCTTTCTTTATTAGAAAACTGCCTTGATTCGTTTAATATTCAACACGAGAAGATGGGTGCAAAAGCACCTTTACGGTTATGGTTTAATTCATTCTCTTATCTTAGGAATAAAACCAAAGGCCATGGAGCGACTAAGTTAGAACCATGTTCCGAGGTTTGTCCAATGCTTTGTAAATCAATGAATATTATTCTCGACAACCTCAGTCTATTTGGTCGTCCTTGGGCATATTTTTATCGAAATCTATCTGGAAAATATAGGATTTCTTATCTCACAGAAGACGGTAAAGAATTTGATTATTTAAAAAGGGAAAATAAAGAAAACTTAGAAAATGGAATTTATTGCTTAGTAGATTATCCTCGAAAAATAAATTTGTTTTATTCAAATCCAGAACTTACTGACTTTTATTATCCAAATGGGAATCTGAAAAATGATAGATTTGAGTCAATCTCCTACATAAGTGATGATAGAGCAGAAAGATGTGCTAAAGCATACCTATATCCGATAACTAGTTTGCCAAGTTCAGAAACTGAAGGTCTCACACAGTTAGATGTCTTAGGAAACAGTTTTACCAATTTGCCAATTCCAACAGACAGCTATATAAGAAGGGAAGGATTGGAAAAGGAACTAAAAATCTGTTATTTCGATGGAGGACCGTTTCCCAATAATAACATTAAAAGGACGCGGAGGCATTGGTAAAACGTCATTAGCTATACATGTGGTAAGAGAATTAGCTTTTACAAATAGGTATGATATAATTATTTGGTTTAGTGCTAGAGACATTGACTTACATCTTGAAGGTCCAAAACAAGTTCAAACAAAGGTTTTGAACCAAAAGGATATTGCCCAAGATTATTGTAAATTATTGTATCCAGATAAAAAGATTGACGATAAAGTTGACTTCTTTTCAAAAGAATTAACTGCGAATTCTTTTGGTAAAGCTTTATATATTTTTGACAATTTTGAGACAATGACCAATCCAGTAGAAGTATTTGAATGGATAAATACTTTTATTCGAAATCCCAATAAAGTCTTAATTACATCAAGGATAAGTAGAAATTTCAAGGCAGATTATCCAATTGAAGTTGGCGGTATGAGTGATAACGAATGCAGAGAATTAATAAATGTTTTATCATCTAAATTCAATATTCTGGATATAATAACTGAAAAATATATAGAAGAACTAATTACAGAATCAGACGGTCACCCATACATAATTAAAATCTTACTTGGAGAGGTTGCCAAAACAAAAAAGATCAGAAACATCCAAAGAATTGTGGCTGAAAACGATAAAGTACTTTCAGCACTATTCAAAAGAACTTTTAATGCATTATCGCCTGCGGCTAAACGCGTTTTCCTAACTTTATGTAGTTGGAGTTCTTCAATACCGCAAATTGCAATTGAAGCTGTTTTATGGAGACCAGAAAATGAAAAAATTGATGTGCAAGGTGCAATCGATGAATTACAAAAAAGTTCTTTCATTGAACTATTTAATGATGCTGAAGAGACCTTTGTAAATGTTCCATTAGCAGCGGCGATTTTTGGAAAAACAGAACTTGAAGTTTATCCAGAAAAACTTAAAATACTTGATGACAGAAATTTACTTTTAGAATTTGGGGCGACCAATCAAAAAAATATTAATAATGGTTTGGCTCCAAGGATTGAGAGAAAGTTTTCTGAAGTTGCAAAGCGCATCAATTCATTAGATGAATTTAAGGTTGAACTGCCATCACTCGAATATATTGCGTCAAGATTTCCAAGAGCGTGGATTCATATTTGCAACATCTATCAAGAATATGATGACTTTGATGGAGTAAAATATGCTATACGAGAATTGCTTAAAACATCATTGCCGAATGAAGAAAAATCGAAATATTGGTTGAAACTTGCTGACATTTGTAAATTCACTAAAGATTGGGACGGAGAGAGTCATGCCTTGTCTGAGCTTGTTACAGTTCAAGGAATTACATTTGAATTAATTAGTGATTGCGCCAATAGAATTAATTATTATTTCTATTATCACCCCGAGGAAAAACAAGTTGAGTATAAACAATTGCTTTTACAAAAAATCATTGGTACAATGATAAAAAGAATAAAAGAAGCAACGCCTACAGACTATTCTAGATTAGCTTGGCTATTGTTAAATAATAACAACTCAACCTTAGCTCTTGAGTATGTAGAAAAAGGACTTGCTATTGACAATTACAATTCTCACTGTCTTCGCCTGATAGAAAAAATTAATGCGCGCTAACAGCAAAATATAGGTCAATTGCCGTATAGTTACAAACTTGGAAGTTTTCAGCCCCTGCAACAAAGGCGGTGTGGCCGACATGAAAGCACATCCCAATCGGCAACCGCATATAATTGCGAGACGTTCCTGGGGCAATTGCAACTTTTTTTCAACGCTTCTGACATTTTACCTTACATTCTCGGAGAAACGAAAGTCGAATGATTCAAATTAATCAAATGCCCATATTTAGGCCATATCCGCTTATCCACTGCATCCCCCAATTGGGTAGCCTCTTCGGGTAAAATGGATTTCTTCATTTCGGACGTTTTGTCTTTCTCAAACTGACTACTCCGGTAAATAACTCGGGTATCTTTCCTTACAATAGGGGTTTGGAAATCCGGGATATGCTGAGCTTTTATTAATTTATCTCACCTGATTATTCCGGGGTATATTGAACCACCATTCCAGTGCAAATTGAACCAAATGTTAAATGATGGATCTGAAAGACGAAGATAGACTAAATTTTAATATTTCTTTTTCTCAGCGATTCTCCTTTTAAATCAAAACGGTGAGC
>CAIOOC010000281.1 GCA_903859795.1 uncultured Bacteroidia bacterium | reverse complement strand
GTATCTAAAAATTTATCCGGCTTGCAGGCCTGTAAACCCAGTAACATGCAAACAACTATTACGCTATAAGAAAATATTTTTTTCATTGACTTAAGTTTTTAATAATGAGAAATTAAAAAGTAACATTCAAACCTAAGCTATAAGTTCTGCCCTGAGGATAAACTCCACGGTCAACACCTATTTCAAGAGGTCCGTTAATACCAATTTCAGGATCGAGGCCTGTATATTTGGTATATGTCAGGAGATTTTGTGCATTTAAATATATACGCACATTAGTTAAACACATTTTGGATATCAGGCTCTTATTGAGACTATATCCTAATTGAAGTGTTTTAATCCTGAAATAGGATCCGTCTTCAACAAAACGATCCGAGATATATCCGTTATTAACATCATTGGCAGCCATACGTGGATAGCGGGCATCGGTTTGAGTACCTTCGCCAACCCAACGGTTAATCATATCCCTTGAAAGGTTCCAGGCTGAGGTTGAGGATTTGGTATATATGGCGGGCCCGTTAAAAAGCTTATTGCCATAAACACCCTGAAATGTTGTACTTAAATCAAAACCTTTATATGAAATGTTTGCATTAAAGGAATAGGTAAATTTTGGCAGCGGGCTTCCAAGTTTTACTACATCCAGTTCACCATTCTTATCGGCATCAACATATCTTATATCGCCGGGAGACACATTTTTTTGAGCTGTCTGTGCATCAATTTCTGCCTGATTCTGGAACAAACCATCGGTTTTGTATCCGTAAAACTGAGCTATTGGCGAACCGGCATAAGTTCTCTCTAAAAAAGCCATATTGGCAAATGAGGCGCTGGAAATAAAACCCTGTATTACACCCAGACTTACAACATTATTTTTGATTGTGCTGAAATTTCCACCAAAAGAGTAGGTAAAGGCGTGCTCCAAATTTCTATACTCTAAAGAGAGTTCAATGCCTGAATTCTTCATCTCACCGGCATTTTGATACGGACTATTTTGAATTCCGGTTTGCCCCGGAGTTGGAACCTGCAGTAACATCCCGGTTGTGTTTCTTACATAATATTCTATTGTACCTGATAGCTTGCTATTGAGTACACTAAAATCAACACCAAAGTTTGTAGTTTTTGTTTTTTCCCACCTTAGTTCCGAATTCCCCACACCAGGGAAAGAGTAACCGGGACGAAGTACACCGCCCCATATATAGTCAGCGCCCGAGCTTGCGGTAGTCAAATAATCATAAGAACCGACACTCCCCTGATTACCAATCTCACCCCAACCGGCTCTTAATTTAAGACTGTTGATAAAATCAACGGATTTCAGGAAAGGCTCTTCAGACATTTTCCATCCAAGAGAGAATGAAGGGAAATAATCCCATCTTTTCCCTTTAACGAATTTCGATGAACCGTCTGCCCGGAAATTGGAAGTTAATAAATACTTATCCTTAAAGCTATAGTTTAATCTTGCCAAAAATGAATACTGCCGCGATTGGGAGTAGGATCCACTAACCCTGGCTGAATTGTTACCAGAAGCGTTATCTATGGTGATAGCATCGTAATCTTTAGGAAGACCACTTACTGCAATGCCACTAGCGTTGTAATCGTCACTAAAATTTTCAGTTCCTGCTAATGCTGAAAAAGAATGGTTACCAAATTTCTTTTCATAATTCAATGTATTTGTCCATTGCAGAATATAATTCTTTCCATAGTAATCGCTTATTGAACTTAGAGCATTTTGCTGTGCGTTGAACACATAATATACAGGGGTATAATCTCTGGCATCACTATAGGTGTATTCAAATGAATAATATGTTCTGAACACTAATCCTTTTAGTAAGGTTATATCGGCGAATACAT
>CAIOOC010000280.1 GCA_903859795.1 uncultured Bacteroidia bacterium | reverse complement strand
CCATCATCTCGCATGACCTTCGAGGTCCGTTTAGCGGATTCCTCGGAATAACAGAGACATTAGCGAAACGATTGCCGGATATGACTTTAAAGGAGATTCAGGAAATCACTTTTTTGATGCGAAATTCAGCCATTCACCTCTTCCGTTTAATTGGGAATCTACTTGAATGGTCAAAAATGCAGAGAGGGATGTCTCCTTTTGCTCCCAAATCATTTTTCTTAAAGAAAAAAATAGATGAAACTCTGCATCTGGCTGAGCAATTGTCATTTGAGAAGGAGATAACGATCAGTTGTAACCTTCCTGATGATTTGAAGGTTTTTGCTGATGAAAATATGCTTGAAAGTATAATAAGGAATTTATTGTCGAATGCGGTCAAGTATACCTCCCGGCATGGAAAGGTATACGTTTCTGCCACCTTGCTTCCAGATGAATCTGTCAGGATCTCTGTTCGGGATACCGGTATAGGGATGAATCAAAAGTTAATTGAGGAACTTTTCCGTATCGACATCAAATCTAACCGGAAAGGGACAGAAGGTGAATATAGTTCCGGTCTGGGTTTAATTATTTGCAAAGATTTTATCGACAGGCACTGCGGGAAGTTTGAAATTAAGAGTAAAGAGGGGAAAGGGACCACTTTCAGCTTTACGTTGCCCGGATATCATTCATTTGCTGAACAACAGATATGATATTTTGGCACAATTAAAAAGTCATATAAAGAATTATTATTAAGACTCTCTGTTGAGGTAAATCCGATGACAAGTTATTTCATCGGATTTGCTATTTTTGTCGCCGGTTTGTACTACGCTTATTTAGAGCGATTTTAAATACAAACATATCGTAAATTTTCGGAAATCAATTGATATGGAGCAATATAGCATAAATCATTTAAGAGAACTCGAAGCAGAATCAATATTTGTAATTCGTGAAGTCGTTGCTCAGTTTGAGCGGCCAGTGATGCTTTTTTCGGGAGGGAAAGATTCAATTGTGATGTTTCACCTGGCGTGGAAGGCGTTTCATCCGTTGAAAGTTCCATTCCCGCTAATGCATATCGATACGGGTCACAATTTTGAAGAGACGATCAAATACCGCGATGATCTGGCTGAAAAAACAGGTACCCGATTGATTGTTAAATACGTTCAGGATTCAATTGACAATGGAAGGGCCGTAGAGGAAAAGGGATTGAATGCGAGTCGTAATGTCCTTCAAACAGTTACCCTTCTCGATGCCATTGAAGAGATGAAATTTGACTGTGCTATGGGTGGTGGACGTCGTGATGAAGAAAAAGCACGAGCAAAAGAACGTTTTTTCTCCCACAGAGATGAATTTGGTCAGTGGGATCCTAAAAATCAGCGGCCTGAGCTCTGGAACCTCTTTTGCGGAGCAAAACATATGGGCGAGCATTTCCGCGTTTTCCCAATCAGTAACTGGACGGAAATGGATGTTTGGCAATATATATTAATGGAAAATATTGAAATGCCAAGTTTGTACTTCACTCATGAAAGGGAAGTCTTTTGTCGTGATGGTGCCTGGATGGCAAGCGCTCCTTTTATGCAGTTAAAGCCGAACGAAAAAGTCGAGGTAAAAAAAGTTCGGTGCCGTACTATCGGAGATATTACCTGCACAGGAGTTACACTCTCTGAGGCTAATTCTCTTGAAGATATAATACAGGAAGTCGCAGCCAGCCGGGTAACAGAGCGCGGTAGCAGGGCCGATGATAAGCGTTCTGAAGCCGCGATGGAAGATCGTAAGAGGGAAGGGTATTTTTAATTGAGTCAAGATTTCTGCTTGCGATTTTATTTTTTGTTTGGCAAATCTAAGTTATTAACGGGATCGTCAGTTCAAATTATAAAAAGCAAATACCAAATAAATAAACAACAAAGGTTAATATGTCTGGAAAAGATCACGGATATCTCGATATGGAATTGTTGCGGTTTACGACCGCAGGGAGTGTTGATGATGGTAAAAGCACGCTGATAGGCAGGCTTTTATACGACAGCAAGGCTATTTTTGAAGATCAAATGGAGGCGCTCGAACAGGCCAGCATCAACAGGGGCGGTGAAGAGGTTAACCTGGCACTGCTTACTGACGGATTGAGAGCAGAACGTGAACAGGGTATAACAATTGACGTGGCGTATCGTTACTTTGCGACCCCTAAACGTAAATTTATCATTGCCGATACACCGGGTCATATTCAATACACGCGTAATATGGTAACCGGTGCCTCGACTGCCAATGCAGCGGTTATATTGGTTGATGCGAGAAATGGAGTGATAGAACAGACGCGCCGACACGCCTATATTGCCGCTCTGCTTAACATACCACACGTTTTGGTCTGCGTAAATAAAATGGATCTAGTGGATTTCAGCGAAGATGTTTTTGACAGGATCAAGGCTGATTTTATTGATGTTGCCAGTCGTCTTGATGCTCAGGATATTCATTTTCTGCCCATCAGTGCAAAACTGGGGGATAATGTTGTAGATGCTTCAACTAATATGCCATGGTACACTGGTGAAACGTTTTTAGGTTTACTGGAAGCATTGCCGGTCGGTCAGGACTGGAACCTAAGCGATCCCCGTTTCCCGGTTCAATATGTGATTCGCCCTATTTCTGATGAGTACCACGATTATCGGGGTTACGCAGGTCGTGTTGCAAGTGGAGTATTCAGGGTTGGTCAAGAGGTTGTAGCCCTACCCGGAGGTTTAAAAACTACCATTGAAGCTATCGATTTCGCCGGGAAAAGTCTCGATTATGCCTTCCCGCCTCAATCAGTTACCATTAGGCTTAAAGATGAAATTGATGTGAGCCGTGGATCTATGATCGTTGATGCAGTCAACCAGCCACAACAATCTCAGGAGATCGATTTAATGGTCTGCTGGCTAAACGAGAAACCATTGGTGATCAAAGGTAAATACCAGGTAAAACATAATTCGAACGAATTGCGCTGTATTGTTACAGAAGTAAAGTATAAGGTGAATATCAATACGATAGAGGAGATCCACGATGATCTGTCTGTCGGATTAAATCAGATTGCTCGGATCACGATTAAAACCACCAAACCCATGTTTTTTGATTCGTATAAGAAGAACCGTGATACCGGAAGTCTTATTCTTATCGATGAGGGTACCAACAATGTGGTTGGTGCGGGGATGATTTTGTAAAGTTATAATTCAGGGTCCGACTTGTTCATATAAAAAGTCCGAGCCCGACTTGTTCATGGTTTGAACTAGTCGGACCCGGACTTTCTTTTGAACCTGAAGAAGTAGGGCCCGGATTTTTTTTGCCTTTAGAGTTTAATACCCAGTGTAAATACGATTTCGTTGTTGTTTTTCTGGTATTTTACAGGATCAGCACTGGTATAAATATAATTGTAATCTGTTTTGTGTCCCAGGCTGTAGGCAATATCAAAAGTTACATTGTCAATACGGTATCCAATCCCCATATTCAAAACGTTGAAACTATAATTGCTGTTCGGCTGGGTGATTAATTTAGTAGGATCACCGGGATCAGCAATAGTTGATTTGTAAGGATTTCCGAAGATTTCATAACCGGCTCTGAGGCTTACCGCATCAATGGGTTTGAATTCCCCTCCAAACCTCAGGTTACCTGTATTCTGGTAAATAGTAGTAATGGTAGTATTTTCGGATGAAAAGTTATAACCGTCTCTGCCGTTCCTGTACTGCATGTTTGAGTAGTTCACATTCTCATAATCAAATGAGATCATCCCTTTCTTACCAAACTGGTAGGCAATGCTTCCGATCATTCTGGTAGGTGTATCCATTCTATAACCATAATCCCCAATAGGTGATTCAGCTTTATGTACACCATCTGAATTTGTGCTGACATTTTTCAAATCCGAAGACATGACAGAACTGTAGGTCTCTTTAAAATCAAAAAAGGTAGGAGTATGAATTGCAGCTCCAAGTCTTAACGCAGGAATTGGTTTGTAGATTACTCCAAATTTGAAATTGTATCCAAATCCTCGGGTGCTGGCAGAATTGGAATAATCAAACATTCCGAATCCTCCATTTTCCGAATAAGTTGAGGATTGATTGTAATAGAGATCCTGTAACCCAATTGTTGCTCCCAAATAGAGCTTATGATTAAAATTGGCCCCGAATGAAAAGACATATTCGTTTAGAAATCCTTCCTTATTAACTGTAAGGTTCTGGTTGACCAGCTCATTCTGGTATAGTATTGATTGATACTGATTTCCAACCCCGTTTACATCAGGATTTGCAACATCAATCAGGTAATTTTCCCAGGCTAACTTACTCTCCCAGGGAATTCCATTTTGGTAGGGACTATTTTCGTCGAATAGACTGCTACTTGTTATACCGTTGGTATTCTGTGCAAAAACATCCATCCGTGAATGAGGTGATCCGGTTTTACTTACCGAAATTGTTTGATTAAAGTTATTAAGTTTATTAAAACCTATACCGAAGTTAAAGGATACTAGTCCGGAACCGGCATCCTGAAGGGGATTGGCATAGACATAGCCGAAGTTTCTGAAGTTAAAATTGTTGTTCCGGGCATCTGCAGTCTCACCCTGGTATGTAGATTTGGTTTTACTGAAACCAAGCACGTCAAGACTGGTCGAGAGTTCAGAACGGATATAAACGCCAATGCCAGCCGGATTTATGCTTAAGGACGAAAAGTCGCCCCCGATGGCACCAAAAGCATTACCCATTGCCTTTGAGCGGGCAGTTGAACCGTAATTTTGTTGCGAGAATAGTAATGCCTGATCAACATATTGACCGTAAGAGATTGACATTAACCCTATTGCTGCAAACAGGGTAATTACTAATTTTTTCATTTCAATGATTTTTTTGATTGTAATTTAGGTTATTACATATGTTTGCTCTCTTTTTCAGTTGCATTGAAATACCCTGAGAAGAATTTTTCTGGTAAAAATTAATGACCATGGCTTTTTCAATGAACATATATTATTAGTGTCTGCGTCCGCCGCCACCACCACCTCCACCGCCGGAGAATGACCTGCTGCCACCTCCGCCGCCACCACTGGAGCCCGATGAACTGCTTCTTGATGGGGCAGAGTACGATCCGGATGAAGAGCTTCTCGACTGAGTTCCGGACACACCGCTGCTCCTGACAGAACTGCCTGAAACAACTGGGGCCCGACTCGATCCGTGCTGATAGGAACCGCTTATGGATGATCTGCTGGTTCCGTTAGTACCTGAATAACTTTGCGGTCTTGAATACTGGCGGGCTGCTCCGTTATTATAGGTTGACTGAATATTTGTTCTTGGTCTTGAATAGGT
>CAIOOC010000279.1 GCA_903859795.1 uncultured Bacteroidia bacterium | reverse complement strand
GAAAAAAGCTAAAAAATGGACTACTTGTGGATAACTTTATCCTTATTTTAAGCCATATTTTAGAAATAATCGTTTGACAGATATAGGCTATTTATTGTGTAATCAAACACCTAAAGCCAAGGAACTTTAAACGATCGGTAATTTTCAAAAAAGGCCTTGTTACGTAAGAGTCTAGAAAATGCTTCTGCCTCGATTCTTGCCCCATTTATGGCCTTGTGAGGGTGTACTTCTGGCTGTATCCCAACATATTTCATTATTAAATCAGAATTCAAATCAGAACGATTGTGAGCAATTGGTGGTTTAATTCCCTTCCAAATCATATGCGCAAAACAGATACTATGAAGGTCCACAACCCTTTTAGGAATTGAAAAATCTATATGATTTCTTTCTGCAGCTGCAATTACAAACGATGTATCAAAATGTGGGTTTTGACCTGCCATTGTGTGGTCCTTGGACTGCTTCGCCCAGTCCAAAAAATCCTTAACAATCTCTGCTTCCGTCTTTTTGCTTGAATCATTTAATTCTGCCTCAGTAAATCCATTTACAGCAAGTGCCTCCTTTTCGATTCTAGCCCCAGGAAAAATTCTGCATTTTTCATAAAACTCTCCTCTTTCAGGTTCGTCAAAATCAACGGCACCAATTGAAGCGATTGAATGAAATCTTGGATCGGTACCTGTAGTTTCTATGTCGAGGACTATCATGTAATTAGTTTACCCGCACACTAACATTTTTCAAAATGTTAGTGTGCGGGTTTATAGTGAAAAGTTGATAGCGGAAAAAAAATTATATATACTCTGCCAGTATGAATATAACACCGCTCCTTCTGCTTATAATGCTTCTGTCGCTTATCAGCCTGAAAAACAGTCCTCAATCAAAAAATGCCCTTAGGATAAACCTTTGCCAACTTGGAATATTCTTTACTGCATTGGTCATAGGACTGATGCTGCACTACCGCTATATCAAATAAGCCCTTCGCCAAATTTCCTGGCGATTTTTTTATATATGACGTACTTCTAATATCGACTATATTTAATTATATTTTACCTTCACAAAATTGTAGGTAATTTTTGAGATAGAAGAAATTACCGATTCAAGATCTGGAAATTGCTTACCTCGGGTCATTACACATAAAAGATAAGGGTGGTTTGGATAATAAACAATGCCACAATCGTGAAGTTCGTGACTGACCACAATTCCATCTAACTTATTGTTGCTTTCGCCAAATTTATGAGCTACCTGAATATTGTTTGGTACTCCAGCAACAAGACCTTTTGTAAAATTTGTTTTTGTCAAAAGAGAAAGGATTTGATTATCAATATTTGGAGACAATGATGTTCCATTATAAAGAACTCTAAAAACAGCAGAGTATGCCCTTGGTGAAGTGTCGTCCATTACAGTTGTAGATGTTGCGTCTGGCAAACGAAAATCAGTATATAAATTATAAAAGTTTTCGCTGATCTGATTGCTATCTGTTAAAGCTTGAGCGGCTACGTTATCTGAATTTACAATCGTAGCGTTTATCAAATCTTGCACAGAGTAATAACCTGGGGATAGATTGTCGGCAGGTTTGTAATATTGTGTCGAATCGTTTGGTCCTGAATAATATAATTTTTGGGATAAAAATGACGGATTTGACTGAGAATAATCCAACACTGACATAAGAGCGACAACCTTAAGCATACTTGCTGGTACATATTTAGCATCCTCATTCACCCCCGTCCAATGACCGTCATTTAAATCATTAAAATATATTGAAGGTGATGGTTTGGAACGGCTTACTCTCGACCCGAAAGAAGGAATTGAAAATACGGAGGGCAAGCACAATTTTGAGTATTTATATGCAAGTGATAACAATGGCTGGAAGGTATGCACGCTTTTGGAAAATCAG
>CAIOOC010000278.1 GCA_903859795.1 uncultured Bacteroidia bacterium | reverse complement strand
CTGCCACGGAAACAATTTGGAAGCTATTTTCTGATTCCTCTGAGCTCAACACGCATGCAGGAAGATATTTTAGAATACTTTGAAAAAAAGAAACCAGGATGTTCTACTTATTTTTTCCTTTTAAAAATGATTCCCAGGGCAATTAACGACCACAAAATCATCTGCCATACAACCAGGCCCCATCCTCCGTATTTCCAGCATTGAAGTCCGAAAAATGTTCCCAGCGCTACGCCAATAAAATAGGAGGTCATGTAAATCGTGTTGATTCGACTATGGGCAGTCTGGTCCAGAGAATAAATCATCGCAACATTGGTTATCTGCATACCCTGGATCCCAATGTCGAGTATGATTACAGCGATTATTAATAGCATTGCTGAATCCGGAAACAGTTTCATAAGTAAAAGACTGAAAATAATCATCCCGACTGCGAAGAGTAAAGAACGGTTTGAATTTCCCTTGTCGGCTAATTTGCCAATGTATGGAGCCATTAATGCTCCGGCAATTGCTACTAATCCGAATAGTCCGATCGTGTCGGAATGGTAGAAAAATGGGGAGCCGCTAAGATGAAAGGTTAAGACTGTCCAAAAAGAGCAAAATACACCAAACAGCAAACCACCAATCAGTGAAGCATCCCTCAACAGTGAAAATCGTTTTATTTGATACAATACTGATTGCAGCAGCTGAAAGTAGTGTCCCTTGAACTCGTTCCGTACAGAGGGCAGAGATGTTTTAAGCATCAGCGTAATTACGGATATTAAAACTGCCGAAAATCC
Source organism: uncultured Bacteroidia bacterium (assembly GCA_903859795.1). Lineage (GTDB taxonomy): Bacteria > Bacteroidota > Bacteroidia > Bacteroidales > Prolixibacteraceae > JAAFHB01. Next base: position 5,954 of record CAIOOC010000278.1, on the reverse strand, counting down.
GTAAACATAGCGCCAATTTAGCCACTCTGCTATAAAACCGCTGAAAACCCTGGCCGCAAGAATGCCAATCAGAATCCCTGTAAAGATCACACCTACTGTTTTACCTCTGCTGGCCGGATTCAAACTTGCAGCCATTGGCAAAATGACCTGAACGGAAACTGAAAACAATCCAATGAGGATACTTAAAATCCAAACTTGCTGAATGGTGGAAGCAACAGTCATGAGAATTAGGGTAACAATTAAGAGTGACAGCAGGGTAAGTATAAGATTCTTCTTGTTTATTTTATCCCCAAGAGGGATGATAAAGAAGAGGCCTAGTCCATAACCAATCTGCGAAAGCATCGAAATGGTTCCGGCCTTGCTCTCAGTGACATCAAATGTTGACGAAATATCCTTTAATATCGGTTGATTGTAGTAAATATTGGCCACTGAGGCCCCTGCCGCAATGGCCATAAGAAGCACCTGGAATTTAGTTAATGCATTAGTATTATTCATTTTAACAGCACTCTTTCCATTGCTCATAATTTCTCACCTTCGAAAAAAGTCATTTTAACCGGTTCATGTAAGTTACAAGGATACGGAAATAACTGATAGGAAGAGCTTATAAAGAATAACCGGCATAGAAATTGTTAAAAAAACAACATATCAAAGCCAACCATATGGGACCTGATTTTGTTGAGTATAAAATTGCATTTGAATTTAGTAGCCATAAACAAGACCTTGTTGCAAAATGGGATTTATTTTACGGAAAGACAAGATATCAACTTTGTATGTAGCAAAAATATGTTGTATACTATTGTTGGAATTGTTCTGTCTTGTCGATATTGCATTAGCTCAAATCTCACTCCCTGCCATTCCCAAAAGTTTTAGCCTGGACACTAAAGATGCAGTGGTCATACCATCCCGACAACTGAAACCTATCAATATCAACGACTTTATTCAGCAGGATAAAAAGCTTGGAATACCAAACAGATACGGCGTTGTTGAACAAGCTAATATTGACGTAAAAGCTGAGGGTGTCAGAACCGAAATACCCGGAATAGGTACCATCTGGCAATATCAGGTTCTTTCCCAACAATGTTATTCCATTGGTATTGAATTCGGAATATTCCATGTGCCGGAAGGTGCAATGGTATTTATCTACGACAAATCCCGTTCACAGATTCTGGGTGCTTTTACACACGTGAACAATAATTCGGTCAATCAGCTTACAATTGCAGATCTTACTGGTCAGGACGCGATTGTAGAATACTTTGAACCAACGGGGCAGTCATTTCCCGGAGAATTGGTAATCTCCAGTATCACACAGGGATATCAGAGTCCTTTAAAGGCCTCTTCGATAAGAATCGGGATCAATTGCCCTGAAGGTGCAAACTGGCAGGATGCCAAGCATTCAGTTTGCCTGTTTACTTTTCACGACAGTCAGTACTCGTACGACTGCACCGGGTTTCTGGTGAATAACGTCAGAGAGGATGGCACCCCTTATTTTCAGACAGCCAATCACTGTGTAAGCACAAATACTGTTGCCAGGACATTAGTGGCCTATTTTAATTATGAAAACACCACCTGTACCTCAACGAATGCATCAAAAAGGTTGTCGCTTTCCGGAGCCAGCTTAAAAGCTACGAACAGTTACAGCGATTTTTCCCTTCTTCTGTTAAACGAGTTTCCGCCTGCCTCTTATCTTCCTTATTATGCAGGTTGGGAGGCAGGATCGGTGAGCCCGCTTCAGGGAACCTCTATCCACCACCCTTCGGGTACTGCCAAGAGTATAGCAATTGATACCAATGCCCCGTTTAATTATTCCGGTACTTTGAACTGGACAGATCCTAATACGAATTCTTCAACCACTTCGGCCGCTAATACGCATTGGGATGTTCAGTTCACTTCAGGGGATGTTGAGAGCGGTTCATCCGGAGCGCCTCTCTTCAACCAGAGTGCAAGGGTGATTGGCCAGTTGCATGGAGGTTCACCAGGGGAGGATTTTTACGGCAAGTTTTCTGTTTCGTGGAATCATGGGTCTTCCAGCTCTTCACAACTTCAATATTGGCTTGATCCTGATAATAAAGGAATAAAATCGCTGGAAGGGACCTATTCCAAGGTAAAGCCAAAAGCTTCCTTCTCAACAAGTCTTACAAGGATCTGCCCCGGCTCAGTCATCATGCTTAATGACAGTAGTATTTATGATCCAACGTCCTGGAACTGGAGCATTAGTCCATCTACCTATGAATTTTCCGGGGGGACGGGTCGGAACACACAGAGCCCGCTGGTAAAATTCATTCAGCCGGGGATTTATTCAATATCTTTAGTTGTTGCAAATCCCAATGGAAGCGACACATTGACAAGGAAAAGCTATATCCAGTCCGGCGACCTGCAGGTAAAACTATCCGGCGTGGGCCCTGACAGGCTAGTTTGCGGATGTGATCTGCTCAATTTCCCGATAAGTGCTACAGGAGCTTTAAATTATTCTTTCGTTCTGGAACGCCCCGATAAAATAAATACGGTCAGTAAAGCGGATTCAATTTTCCTCTCTCTGAAACCGGCAGAAAAGAAGTATGGTTCATTCAGCTCCTGGATAAAGGTGATTGGAACACAGGGGAGTTGTACTTCGTTGGATAGTCTTGATCTTCAGGTCTCAATGCCGGTTAACGATGACGTGGAGAATGCTGTTGTACTTCATCCGGGCAGAAATGGTGCTTACACCAATTTCTGCGCTTCACTGGAAAGCGGTGAGGCCGTTCCTTCCACTACGATGCAAAAAACAATATGGTTTACTTTTCAGGCTCCTTCGAGCGGAAGGATCACAATTGATACCCATGGTTTTAATGATCAGATTGCCCTTTATGACGCAACTTCTTTTTCACAGTTACTTTCAGGAAATTCAGCAGCTTATAAAATGATCGCTTCAAATGACGATCGTTCTGCCTCTGATATAACGGCAATGATTGAAAATCTTAACGTTGTACCGTACAGGAAGTATTACCTGCAGGTTGGTGGTACGAATGGTACAACAGGCAGCAGCATCCTGGATCTGCTGAGTAATAGTGTGGAAGTTTATCCTAATCCCGCTTCGGGAAGTGTAAATTTAATTATTTCGAATGATCTGGATGGGATCGCGGATATGAGCATAGTCTCGTTTAATGGTCAGGTTCTGCTTAATAAATATTTCACTGTAACCAAAGAGCAGAACAGTTTTTTAATTGATTTGTCCTCCTTTGCTTCCGGCCTTTACTTCGTCAATGTGTTAATGAACGGGACAACCATCAACAAAAAACTTATCATTCGAAAACAATAATCTTTTTTTTAATTCTGCCACTTATTTTGTAATTGCCGATAGCGACACAATGAAAACATTAGTTTAATATTGGTAAAATGATTGTGAACTCAGCGCCTTCTCCTTCATGGGTATCAACTTTTATTTCCCCACCGTGCACTTTTGTGATAATTTCGTAACTCATGCTCAATCCTAAACCGGTTCCTTTACCGGCAGGTTTTGTAGTATAAAAGGGTTGAAATATTTTGTCCAATGCCTTTGGAGGAATTCCGTTACCATTATCTTTGACAGAAATCATTACCTTTTCACCTGACTTTTTTGTGCTTACCCATACTGTAGGTTCGTAGCCATTCCCATGTGTATTCATTTTCTCTGTAACTGCATAAAAGGCGTTGTTAATTAAATTCAGAATAACCCGGCCAATATCCTGTGGAAGGATGTTTATGTTTCCAATAGATTTGTCAAAGTCAGTTTTCATGGTGGCATTGAATGATTTATCTTTAGCTCTTAGCCCATGATATGCTAGTCGGAAATATTCGTCTGCCAGTGCATTGATATTAGCCGGTTCCTTAATTCCGGTGCTGCTGCGACTATGTTGCAACATCCCCTTTACAATTGCGTCGGCCCGCTTTCCGTGGTGATTTATCTTTCTTTCATTTTCTTTTATATCTTTTGCAATAGTTTTTACTTCATCATAATTGCCTTTATTCATTTCCTGTTCCAGTTCATCAATCAGTTCGGTGTTTACATCCGAAAAATTATTGACAAAGTTCAGCGGGTTTTGTATCTCGTGGGCTATGCCGGCGGTCAGCTCACCAAGAGATGCCATTTTTTCAGATTGGATAAGTTGCGATTGTGTTGCCTGAAGTTCTTTATAAGCCTCTTCAATTTCTTTCGCATGAGCAAGTTCTTTTTTTTGTGCTTTTGCCCTTTCTATCCTTACTACCCGTTGTTTCAGGTAATGATTTAAAGTAAACACAGAGGCAATAAACAGCAAACTATAAATAAAATAGGCCCACCATGTTTTCCACCAGGGAGGTAATATTGTAAAACTCATCTCAGCAGGTTTGCTCCAAACTCCGTTGAATCCCTTACTATATACTCTGAACTTATATTTCCCGGGCGAGAGATTGTAATAATTTTTTGTCAGTGGTTTGCTGGTAACATCGGACCATTCTGTATCGGCACCTTCAAGTATATACCGGTAAGCTATTTTAACACGACCTTTAATGTTATTATTACTATACGAAAAGTTGATTGAATTTTGATCAAATGGGAGCTCTAACCGAACCGGGATGTTAAATGGAGGGGCATTATTGCTCCATGAAGAGGGCTGATCCATGATACTTATACCTGTTATATAAACATTTGCAGTGGCAGTGTCAGCAGCCGGAATTTGGGTAATTATCGAAAGCATGGGCGTTACTCCCAGCCAGACCTGTCTGTTTTTAGTAGCCAGAATTGTGTTCTGATTGTAATCGTTGAACGGGAATCCCTCTCGCTTGCCATAGTTTACAAAATTCCATTTATTATCTTTGTTCATAGCTCCCTGAGTAGTATCGGGTCTGGAGATTACAATAACTCCATTTTCAGAGCCGGCATAAATTTTTCCATCTCGCTCAACTGTTGAAAAAATGCTTTCTGGAATCAGTCCTTCTTTTGAGGTGATATTTGTAATTGTGTTTTTATAAGTATCGACTATTGATATCCCTTTAGCAGTGCCTATCCATAATTCCCGGTTATTAATCATCCCGATTTCCCAAACTGTATTACTGCATAGTCCCTCTTTTTCACGCAAATATTTAATAGTATTTGATGTGCAATCAATTACCATAATTCCATTATCTGTTGCAGCCCAGTAATTGCCATGTTTGTCATCCGCTATACTCCAGACAGTGTTGGATAATAACCCGCCGGATTTGTTGATTGTTTTGACCGAATTGGTCATCGTATTATAGATTCTTAATCCGCCTCGGCCGGAGATCCAAATATTGTTCGTATTATCTTTAAAGCCGTACAGACATAAGTCTGACATGCCTTGTTCTTTTCCATAATTCGTTAACGTTTTTTTCTGTAAGTTGATAATGGAGTAACCTACGAGTTCGCCGACAAAGATGTTTTCTTCATCTAATTTATTTATTATTCTTGTGAATGAAGCAGGCAAACCCTGGTCTTTACCAATAAATCTTATAGTTCTTTCCTTTGGGTCATATATATTTATTCCATTGTAAGTGCCGAGCCAGGTATGTCCATTTTTATCTTCAAGCAAACTCCATACATCATTATCTGCCAATCCGTTTTTAGTATTGAGATTTTCCGGTAACGGACCCACGGGATCGATAATGATAGCTCCTTTATCGGAGGACCCTACCCATATATTACCGTGCGGATCTGTGAACGCAACCGGAAATGCTCCATTCCCAATATTGGCATTTGTAACTATCGTTTTAACAGCGGTTTTTTGTTTATTAAAGACAAATATAGAATCGTTTTGCATTAGCCATAGTTGGCCTGCCTGGTCTTGCGCATATTTTATTCCTCTGCCGATATATCCGTTAATTGCATCATAAGTTATTAACAACCTGTTTTTTATAGAAATACAATTAATGCCATAGGCTAACGATCCTATCCACATATCTCCATTGGTATCCTCAAAAAAATCAGTACCTGTTGAGGTATT
>CAIOOC010000277.1 GCA_903859795.1 uncultured Bacteroidia bacterium | reverse complement strand
GTTTCATAAGGGCATCGATCGTTTTAGCTGTGGAACTGTAAATGTCGATCAACCTTTTGTAGGATGACAGTTCGAATTGTTCCCTTGATTTTTTGTTTACAAAGGTCGCTCTCAAAACGGTGAAAATTCTCCGGTGGGTAGGAAGTGGAATTGGTCCGCTTACAATAGCTCCCGTAGATTTTACAGTCTTGACAATCTTCTCGGCTGATTTGTCAACCAGGTTGTGATCGTACGATTTCAGTTTAATTCTAATTCTCTGACTCATGATAAGAACGTATTTATGGTATTGTTTTATAACAAATCTGTTCTCCCTTTCACTGCTTCAAGAACAGCAAGGGCAATATTCTTAGGTACCTCGGAGTAGTGTGAAAACTCCATTGAAGATGTGGCACGCCCTGATGACAACGTACGAAGTGTAGTCACGTATCCAAACTGTTCGGCAAGAGGAACTTTTGCCTTAAGTACACGGGCTCCGAATTTGGAATCCATACTTTCGACATGCCCCCGGCGACGGTTAAGATCCGAAACAATGTCACCCATGTAATCATCCGGAGTTACAACTTCAACCTTCATAATTGGCTCAAGCAAAACAGGTTTTGCCTTGGAAGCTGCATTTCTGAAAGCCTGTTTGGCACAAAGTTCAAAAGAGAGCGCATCGGAGTCAACCGGATGGAAAGATCCATCAATCAGTGTAACTTTCAGATTCTCAATTTTGAATCCTGCAAGAGGTCCGTTATTCAGCGACTCCTTGAACCCTTTTTCAACGGCAGGAATAAATTCGCGAGGAATAGTTCCACCCTTGATCATATCGACAAACTGCAAACCTGTGACCCCTTCATCAACCGGACCAACCTTAACGCTGATATCGGCAAACTTACCACGACCACCTGTTTGTTTTTTAAATACTTCGCGAAGTTCAATTTCTTTTGTAATTGCTTCTTTATAGGCAACCTGGGGTGCACCCTGGTTACATTCAACCTTGAATTCACGTTTCAAACGATCGACGATAATTTCGAGGTGAAGCTCACCCATACCGCGGATAACCGTCTGACCACTATCTTCGTCTGTTCTGACCTGGAAGGTTGGATCCTCTTCTGCAAGTTTCTGCAGCCCGTTCGACAATTTGTCTATATCGTTTTGAGTTTTAGGCTCAATTGCAATACCAATAACCGGTTCGGGGAAAGTCATTGACTCAAGAATAATCGGATGATCCAGACTACAAAGAGTATCACCAGTGCGGATATCTTTAAATCCTACTGCAGCACAAATATCACCGGCTTCGATGACATCGCGTGGTTGTTGTTTGTTGGCATGCATCTGGAACAGGCGCGAAATACGTTCTTTCTTACCTGTACGCATGTTAAGCACATATGAACCGGCATCAATCTTACCCGAGTAAACGCGGATAAAACAGAGACGGCCTACGAACGGATCGGTAGCAATTTTGAACGCCAGTGCAGCAAGAGGCTGATCGATAGAAGGTTTTCTTTCAATTGGAGCATTCGTATCTGGATCTTTACCTTCAATTGAACCAATATCCAGTGGATTTGGAAGGAAGGCGCACACTGCGTCAAGCAAAGTTTGTACCCCTTTATTTTTAAAAGCTGAACCACATAACATCGGAATAATAACTCCGGTAAGTGTCGCTTTACGAATGACGGAGATAAGCTCATCGACGGTGATACTGTCAGAATCCTCAAAGAATTTTTCCATCAGAACTTCGTCCTGCTCAGCAACCGATTCAACCATTTTATCACGCCATTCTTTTGCTAATTCAAGATGATCAGCAGGAATCTCCTCTATATCATAATCAGCGCCCATTGACTCATTATGCCAATAGATTGCTTTCATACGGATAAGATCGATGATCCCTTTAAAATTTTCTTCAGCGCCAATCGGAAGCTGAATTGGAACCGGGTTCGCACCTAATTTCTCCTTTATGTCATTATAGACACGGAAAAAGTCGGCACCTGCACGGTCCATTTTATTAATAAAGGCGATTTTTGGTACACCATATTTATCAGCCTGTCTCCAAACGGTTTCAGACTGTGCTTCTACACCTCCTACGGCGCAAAATGTAGCTACTGCCCCATCAAGAACCCTGAGTGAAC
>CAIOOC010000276.1 GCA_903859795.1 uncultured Bacteroidia bacterium | reverse complement strand
GATTTCTTTCAATTGTTTACTGTCGGTTATGTCTTGATGGATTGCAATCCAAACGTTCCCAAATTTGGGGTGCTCAAAAGTTGAAACAACTGCATGACTCCAGAATGTTGTACCATCCATTCTGATGTTCTGAATTTCTCCTTGCCAGTATCCGTTTGTATTAAGATGAAGAATGATTTCGCTGGCAACCTCCTCAGGATTTCTGTCTGTAGGTGCATTAACAGTGCTTATTGGCATTCCTATCAACTCATTTGGAGCTACCTTAAACATGCGTTCTATGGAGGGATTAGCATATATTATTACACCATCATTTGTCCTAACCAATAAGACACCTTCAGACATGTTGTCGACAATGGCAACTTTTAAAAGCAGATTACTTACTTCATTTTTAAGTTCGGTTAGTTTGGAACCCTCCTGGAGGGAATAATTCTCTTGCCTCAATTCCTGCAACTCTGAAATGAGTTCTTCTTTGGTTTTGGTTTGGTCGTTCATAAACTTGTAGGTTTAAACGGATAATCTTACTTTCAAATTTACAAAATAATAACTTGAGATTGACATCAATGAAGGAAAGATTATTCCTGGTGGTTAGAAAGAACCATTATTGTCTTTGGCAAATTGCATAATGGTAATTCTTTATTCATTTGGCAGTAAAATGGACTATCTTAGTCATCCTGAGAATTATCATAATTAGCAAAAAATAAAATGTCCACTGCCCAGATTACTTAGGTGTTTTGGAAAGTGGACAACTCTTTATCAGGCATTTTATCAAAATTTGATTTCTGGTTCATAGGTAATCAAAGATCATCCTTTCAAAATACGATTATATTACAATCATTAATTTGATTAAAATATAATCATGTGCAAAAAGTTTGTTTTAGCCAGTACCCTTGATAAGATAGAAACAAGATTTAATGTTCTGATAGATCAGAATACTATGGAGATTCCAAAGTCCTATTCAGTATCAAATGGTGACTATTCCTTTGTTATTACCAGTGAGAATCCATTTGTAATATGTAAGAGTTACTGGAGGGCACCACCATCATAAGGAGAAACCAAAATCTGATCAGCCTTGGTTTACGGAAAATCCAAATGCATAACCTCATAAATGACAAGGTTATAAATTCAACTGTTATCCCATCTTGTACTCTGCCAAAAACTTATTACTCCTTCATTCTTGCATTTTGTACATGCCCAATGTATATCATCATTTTCAATAAGAAACTCACTATTAATAGTTCCCAAGCATTTTTTTTTGAAACATCTAATTCCAGTACAAATTATATATGCATCAGATTCTTTAGTAGTTTCATCAACTACCAGTGCCATAAAGCTGGCTAATTCCCTTGCTTCCTTTGGCATCTGGGTAGGAATATTCCCTGTCTCATCAAGGAAATGGGTCATGTTGGATATATACATAGCAATTGCAGATATTAGCCTGTTAAAATTCATGACAATACTAACAAAAATAATCTTCAACCTCTTAACTTTTATCTTTAACCCTAAAACCATGATGCATTGATCTGAATCCTGACAAATGTTCTGTATCACTGAATAATTTTATGTATTTTAACCCAATAAATACAGATCCTTGATTCAATGCCTAACCAGAATCCTGAACAAATAGCAAGAGATCAAATTGATAAGCAGTTAACTGCTTGTGGCTGGCTTATTCAGGGTATTCACAAAGTCAATCTACATGCTGGTATTGGTGTTGCTGTCAGAGAATATCTTACAGATGTTGGTCCTGCTGACTATGTATTATTTGTAGATGGAAAACCCTGTGGTGTAATTGAAGCTAAAAAGGAAGATGAAGGGCATAAATTAAATGTGCATGAAGGGCAGTCAGAAGGTTATGCAGCAGCAAAGCTAAAGCACCTGAAAAATGATCCATTACCCTTTGTTTATATTAGCACAGGAGAACTAACAAGGTTTACAGATTTCACAGACCCCAAACCAAGAGCAAGAGAATTATTCAGCTTTCACAAACCTGAATGTCTCAGAGAATGGCTGAAAAAGGATAAATCACTTAGAAAAAGATTACAGGATTTACCAACTCTGCAAACAGTTGGATTAAGAGAGTGTCAGGTAAATGCTATCACCAATCTTGAAGTTTCCTTCAAGGAAAACAGACCAAGGGCATTAATCCAGATGGCAACTGGCAGTGGAAAAACTTTCACAGCTATTACTACCATTTACAGACTGCTGAAATTTGCCAAAGCAAAAAGAGTTTTATTCCTGGTGGATACCAGAAATCTGGGAGAACAGGCAGAGCAGGAATTTATGTCTTTTGTTCCTAATGATGACAACAGGAAATTCACTGAACTGTACAGTGTTCAGAGGCTAAAATCCAGTTATATTGCCACAGACAGTCAGGTATGCATCAGTACAATTCAGAGGCTGTATGCCATCCTGAAAGGTAATGAACTGGATGAATTACAGGAGGAAGTAAATCCCAATGAGTATAAATATCAGGCAAAGGTAATCCCACCTGTAGAATATGATGCTAAAATGCCTGTTGAGTTTTTTGACTTCATTGTTATTGATGAATGTCACAGGAGCATTTACAACCTGTGGAAACAGGTACTGGAATACTATGATGCATTTGAAATAGGTTTAACTGCAACACCTGATAAAAGAACCATTGGTTACTTTGATCAAAATCTGGTGAGTGAGTATTCTCATGAAATGGCTGTTGCTGATGGGGTGAATGTGGGATATGATGTCTTTATCATTGATACCAAAATAACACAG
>CAIOOC010000275.1 GCA_903859795.1 uncultured Bacteroidia bacterium | reverse complement strand
GGTATTCCGGCAGATCAGGATATTCTGGACAATGTCGTTGATGAGCCAGTTAAACCACAGGTCATAATCAAAGGTGTGCAGCGTATTGAAAAGCCTGACAGCAAGCCGAAGATCTTCGTAGGCTTGTGCACGGCTGATATCGGGATACTTTTGCTGATGGATGGCAACCGCCTGCTTTTGAATCGGATTTTTATCCAGCACCTTGGATGCCGAAATAACCCGTTCAAGTAATTCATGCTTTTCGGGTGAAAGGGGTGAATTGTCCGGATCAAGCACGTGGGCTTTGATCATTTCGTATTTGGTCTCCTCGAGTGCTGGTCGGCTCATATTCTTGATTCGCGTTGATAGTTTAACAGCATCTGCTGGGATGGACTGCTCCCGTTTAAGGCAGACTGTTGAATAGCTTTTCGCAAGGTTATTTCAGCCGAAAGCCAACCACTGAGATATGCTCCAGCCAGATCATTTTTTGTATTCCGGGTTGCCACAGCAGCTATGAATAATTCAGTGTCTTCCTCATCCAGTTCCAGATTCACTGCAACATCATCCGGGGAGAAAAACAGTCCTGCCATTTGCTTGATTTCGTTAAGCTGATCCTCGTTCAAATTCATTTTCAAGTACTTTTAAATCAAAATTGAATACCTGGTGGTCGGTAAAAATGGTTCCCCGTTCCAGTTTAGGGTTATCCGTTGCATTCTGACTGGTCACGATCGAGATTTTCCACTCATCATTCCAGATAAGTGCAACTTTGGCATGAACAGAAATACACCGGTAATCGAAGCTTGAGGCAATCATTTGAAACGGTTTCGGGCTCATGACCCTTACTCTGTTATCCAGGATGACCTTAAACGAAAGGATTTCCCCTTTGCTGATCTTGTGCTGAAGCTGCTCGATACTCTTCTGACTGAACGAGTAGGAGGTCATAAAGACATGCGCCGGACCGGTTTGTTTGATCAGGTAACTGATCAGGCGAACAAGGTTAAAATTCCCCCGGCTGTAAAAGTGATGTTCCCTTCCGTTTTCAAGTTGACCGATTGAACGAGTAAGCGCTTTTTCAGCTTCTGCGATAAAAGAGGGGAGTGACTGTCCTTTTGCAAGTCCAATATCCTCCAGTTCACGCTCAGCTGGCTCTACGAGGATAATATCTTTACTCTTTACCAGCATACTTCAGAAGCAAGGTTTCGATCTCCACGATTTTCTTATTCCGGTCATTGATCCTCATTTCGATTTTCAATCTCTTGGGCCCGTTTGGCATTGGCGTTTTCACCTCTGAGCGTTCTTTTGATTGATAATCCAGAATAGTCTGGTCCTTTGAATTGCTGCTTTGCAGGTTCTTCTTTTGCTTCTTAAGAGCTGCTTCATCAAGCGAAGCGATGTCCAGTTCAGTTTCTTCCTTTTCAGCCGGAGGAAATACATCACACTCTTCCGGGATAATCCCGTTTTCATCAAATCCCTTTTTAGTGGAATAGAGTATTTCCAGTCTGGCAGAAATCGATTTGATCAGGTCAAAGAGTTCTGCCCGTTTGGCACAAACCGATTCTGCATTTGATTCCGGCAATTCGGTCATTACCGAATGCAGTTTGCTGCGCTGCTGAAACAGTGCAGCATATTCGTGGATAATCCGGCGGATAATTGCTGGATATTGGGTCAATGGTTTTGTTTCGAGGATTTCTGATTCTGATTCGGAAAGCGACAAGTCATTTTCAGTCCTGGCAATTATTGGAGTGAAAGCGATTGGTTTATTTTCTTCACTGGAAGGAAGTACCGGTGCTTTAGTATCCGAAACATCGTTTGGAGGGTTTTCGGTTTCTTTCTGCACCTTCCGGATAAAGTCCTTCCAGGTGATGTGATCCGCCAGCAACGCCGCTTTACAGATTTCGTAGGCCAGTTTTTCGGGCAATGATTTATCCTTTCCTGAGAACAGGTTGTAAAAAGTTTGTTTACGGGTAAGCTCGACCAACAGGTCAATACCTTTGGCAAACTCCATTCCGGATCTGATCCAGTCGATTACTTTGAGTTGATTGTTGTTCATATATTAAAGGAATAATGATTTATTCCGGAACGAAGTTAATGTGTGGAAAAACGGGCAGAAAGGACAGAAGTAGCGTAATGAAAGAATTAAGGAATTAAAAAATTAACTCAATGAGGATCATTAAAACTAGAATGTTTATATTCTTAAGCATATAAAAATATTTATTTCAGTTAATTTATATTTAAAGGCATATAAAATACTATATTTGTATCAATTTATATCTAATAGCATATAATGAAACCTTTGGCAGAATTTGTAAAAGAACGTAGAAAGGAAGTTAATCTTACTCAGGAAGAATTTGCAG
>CAIOOC010000274.1 GCA_903859795.1 uncultured Bacteroidia bacterium | reverse complement strand
CTCTAAAAACGGGACTGTTGTCTTAAACAATGATTCAGTTTTAATGACAGCTGAAACTCCCTCAAATGTGATGAATCAGCTGGTTATTCCATACGGAAATCAGTCCAGAATAATACTTTCTGATAATACTGTTGTCTGGCTGAACGCCGGCAGCCGCCTCGTTTATCCCTCCAAATTTGAGGGTAAAACACGTGAAGTGCTGTTGTTTGGAGAAGGCTACTTTGAAGTATCTAAAAATCCGGCAAAACCTTTTATCGTAAAAACATCTAACATCGATATCCGGGTTTTAGGTACAAAGTTCAATATCTCAACTTATGAAGAGGACAATCAGATCCAAACCGTTCTGAAAGAGGGAAGCGTGTCAGTGCGACGAAAAGGGGCAGGTATTTTCGAAAAAGATATCGTGATGTCTCCCAATCAAATGGTATCACTTGATAAAATCACAGGAAATACCAAAATCAATGAAGTTGATCCCAACAATTACACCTTATGGACAAGAGGTCTTATTAGTTTTGAGGAGATTGATTTTGCACGCGTAATAAAAAAGATAGAACGATTTTATAATATCTCGGTCAAATTTTCAGATTCGCAAAAGGAGATAATTCGTATCAGTGGTAAACTAGACTTAAAACATGGAAGAAAGGAGGTGATGGAATATCTGGAGAAGGTCTCTTTGTCCAGATTTGAGCAGACAAGTGAAAATCAATACACTATAAAATAACAAAAAAAGAACCGGAAAATGGTGGAACATCTCCCGGTTACAATAAACACCAAATAACTTAGTATTTATTCATTCTTCAATTCAAAAGTATGCAAAAAAAATGTCTAATTGGCATTCCCGACCGGGAAAGTCAAAAAAAACTATGGAAAATTATGAAATTGACCATTGCGTTACTTATCGGTTTTATGATGACCGTAACGGCAGCGAATACCTATTCTCAAAAAACCAGGTTGGATGTTAACCTATCCAATACTTCCATTAAAGATCTGTTTCAATTTATTGAGAAAAACAGTGAATTTGTATTTCTCTACCGAAGCGATGATTTCAATACTGCTAAAAAAGTAGATATTGATTTCAAAGATGCTTCAATTAACCAAATACTGGATGAAGCCTTAAAAGATGAGAAGGTAGTATATGATGTGTATGAAAGGCAGATAGTTATCCGCAAGTCTATTGAACCGGTTGTTAGTGACCAGCAACCCCAGAAGAAGGAAATCTCAGGGACCGTAAAAGACGCAAAAGGATTGGCACTACCAGGAGTGAGCGTAATCGTGAAGGGAACTGAAACCGGCACAGTTACTGATGTGGAGGGAAAGTTCAGGCTAACTGTTTCCGCTGAAGCTAAAATGTTGACGTTTTCGTTCGTCGGAATGAAGGCCCAGGAAATTGCAATTGCAGCAAAATCGAATTTAAGTATTGTAATGCTGGAAGAAACTGTTGGTCTTGAGGAAGTTGTAGCTGTAGGATATGGTAAAAGCTCAAGGAAAAATCTTACAAGTGCTGTGACGTCAGTAAAAGCTGAGGAACTTAACAGAGGACCGATAAGTGATGTTGGTCAATTATTGCAGGGTAAAGTCGCCGGATTGAATATTACCTCCAATGGTGACCCAAACCAGAATGCTGCAGTGATATTGCGTGGTGCTTCAACGCTTAACAGCTCACAAGGACCGTTCTACGTTATTGACGGTATTCCGGGTGCTGATATTTCTATAATTGCTCCCGATGATATTGCTACCATCGAAATTCTTAAAGATGCAGGAGCAACCGCTATTTATGGAAACCGGGCAGCGAACGGTATTATAATCATCACTACGAAAAGAGGGAAAGAGGGGCCAATCAAGGTAACCTACAATGGATATGTTGGAACAGAAAATGTATCCAGCCAGTTAAAGATGATGGACGCATCCCAGTTGAGGGCATTTCTGACTAAAAATAGTCTTGCATTTACTCCGGCCGATGATAAGGGAGCCAATACGAATTGGCAAAAACAGGTTGAAAGAGGAACCGCGATGGCCCAAAATCACAATCTGACTTTAAGCGGAGGAAATGATAAGGGAACCTCCTTTAATGCCAGTCTAAACTATCTGAGTAAAGATGGAATACTTCTGAACAGT
>CAIOOC010000273.1 GCA_903859795.1 uncultured Bacteroidia bacterium | reverse complement strand
CGAAAAGTCAATTGGGAGTAGCTTATTTTGATTTTGCAGTAATACAATTGCTTCGGCAGCCGAGTGATAGGCAGCATGTTGGTGTTCGGTTGTATTAATAGAGCCTTGCTCGCGTGTTTTGTCACCAAGCATTTTACTTATCATCATCACACGCAAAACATTGGTTACTTTCTCATCGACAGTGGTAATTGGAACTTTACCCTCTTTTACTGCCCGAATTAGCGGATTGGCAAAATACCATTCGTTGTAATCCTTTATGTTGGTACCCATTTCAAGATCCAGTCCTGCCAGAGCAGCCTTTATTGTGCTGTGAGCTGCATCCCAGTCAGTCATTAAAACGCCTTTAAATCCGAGTTCATTGCGCAGAATCTGTCGATCGAGATATTCGTTTTCGGAGCACCAGTCGCCCCGGAATTTATTATAGGCGGCCATCACGGTTAAAGCTCCGCCTTCCTGGATTGCAGCCTTAAATCCGGGCAGATAAATCTCGCGTAATGCACGTTCACTCATTGCAACATCTATCTTGAAACGGTTTTCTTCTTGATTATTAGCTAGATAGTGTTTGACACTCGCTGCAACATCTTTTGACTGCAATGCTTTGATATAAGGTACAGCCATAGCAGAGATCAGGAACGGATCTTCACTCAGGTATTCGAAATTACGGCCACATAGTGGATCCCGGATAATGTTAATTCCAGGTCCCAGCAAGACATCCTTTTTGCGAAAGCGAGCCTCTTCTCCCAGAACGATTCCGCGTTCACTTGCCAATGCAGGATTCCAGCTCGCGGCTAATGCAGTGCCAGGAGGAAAACAGGTAGATGAATCGTTAGTCCAGCCTGCATAATTCCAATCATGACGGTTAATTTCTGCACGTACACCGTGAGGACCGTCAGACAAAGCCCATTCAGGTATTCCTAATCTTTGTATGCCTGAAACATAAAATTTTGAGTTGGCATGCAGTAATCCAACTTTCTCTTCCAAGGTCATTTTTTTGATTACCGACCTGATTTTTTGTTCTTGAATTGACCCGGTATCCTTTGCTTTTTGAGCGTATAATACTCTGCTTGACAACAGACAAAGAGAGAGTATTAACATTAATTTTATCATTGAAAATGGTTGTATTAAGAGATGTATTTATCCGGGCTATATAAAGTTAATCGGCAATAATCAAAAAATAGTTTTTCTTTCCTTTTTGTACAAGAATATATTTCCCCCCGATAAGCTTCGCTGAATCAGCTATCTCTTCCGGTCCTTCCACTTTGACTTTGTTAACAGCCACGCCACCACCGACAATAGTACGCCTGGCCTCTCCCTTAGATGGGAAAATGGCAGTTTTATCTGCCAGTAGATCGATAATATTTATTCCAGCGATAAGCTCCGGCATAGAGATTTTGAATTGCGGAACTCCCTCAAAAACTGACAGGAAAGTCGCTTCATCAAGTTTTCGAAGAGTATCTTCTGTTCCTTTACCAAACAGAATCTCAGAGGCCTCGACTGCCAGGTTATAATCTTCCACTGAGTGGACCATACAAGTTACTTCTTTTGCCAATACCTTTTGGAGCTGCCTCAGGTGTGGAGCCTGTTTGTGCTCATCGATCAGCTGGTTAACAGTTTGCTGAGGCAATATTGTAAAGATTTTAATGTATCTCTCAGCATCAGCGTCAGATGTGTTTAACCAAAACTGGTAGAATTGATATGGTGATGTTCTTTGCGGATCGAGCCAAACGTTGCCCGATTCTGTTTTCCCAAATTTGGTGCCATCCGCTTTTTTGATTAAGGGACATGTAAGGGCATAGGCTTCACCACCCGCTTTTCTGCGGATCAGTTCAGTCCCGGTCGTGATATTTCCCCACTGATCAGATCCCCCCATCTGTAATTTACAATTCCTTGTTTCATAGAGATGAAGAAAATCGGTTCCCTGAACCAGCTGGTAAGTAAATTCAGTAAATGACATTCCGGCTGCACCGCTGTCGGGATCAAGCCGCTTCTTCACAGAATCCTTTGCCATCATATAATTGACGGTAATATGCTTGCCGATGTCGCGAATGAAATTAAGAAAGGTAAATTCCTTCATCCAGTCGTAATTATTGACCATCTCAGCGCAGTTCTCTGTTTTTGAATCAAAATCAAGAAACTTCGAAATCTGAATTTTTAAACATTCCTGATTATGTCTTAACGTAGATTCATCCAATAAGTTTCGCTCCTGTGACTTGCCTGACGGGTCGCCAATCATCCCCGTTGCCCCGCCCACAAGGACGATAGGTTTATGATTTGCCAGCTGAAAATGTTTAAGCATCATCACACCTACAAGATGTCCAATATGAAGGGAATCTGCAGTAGGGTCAATACCCACATAGGCAGAAGTAACTTCCTTCTTCAACTGTTCTTCAAGTCCGGGCATCATATCATGGATCATCCCCCGCCACGTCAATTCTTCAACAAAATTCATTGTGATATTGTAATTTTAAAATTTACTTAATCTATTCATTCCTCACCGGGATTAAATTGTAATCCTTTGAATACCTAAATTTTCCGGATTGCATTTCGGCCAAAGACCGGCAAAGATACAACTTTTTAGCACCATGGTAAGCAGAAGTTGCGACTCAAAATCGTGATTCTAAATTCTTCGATAAAATAGGTATTTTAGTGCCTTAAAATATGATACAAATGAGTATACCCGGATTTATAAAGAAAGTCTTGCTGACAAATCTTTTGGCTATTTTTCTCTTTCTTCATTGCTTTTCCCAGCATCGGTTAGTATTGCTTCATCCAACTGTGAGTAATATTGAAAATATGGTCTGGATGATTGAAAATAAGGTTATTGATATTCCGGGGATTGATTTACTCGGAGTTTATTCATCCAATGAAGCCTATGACTATACACTTTCTGCAGAATACCTCAGGGTACACCATTTAAATTATTACCATCTCCAAAAAGTGGAAGAACAGATTTTGCCTGATCAGATTTTTCGGGAAAATGGATGTACTGCTCTTTTCCGGAAATTATTTGATGAATCGGATGCGATTCTTTTCTTTGGAGGTCCTGATATACCAGCTGCCGTATATGGAGAGAAACAAAATCTGCTCACAGTGGTTACAGACGCAAACCGCCATTATTTTGAGACCTCATTTTTCTTTCATCTGATCGGAGGAAGCAGGAATTTATCATTCAAACCATTTATTGCCGATCGTCCTGATTTTATTGTCAGAGGATTTTGCCTGGGTATGCAAACAATGAATGTTGCTGCAGGGGGCACATTGCTTCAGGATATTCCAACGGAGTGTTATCATAAAAAAACATTGGAGGAGACAGCTGCGTTACAAGTTAATGATCAACACCGAAGTTCTCTTTCTCCTTTGTATTCATCATCCGAATTGTTTGATGGGATTTTTCATCAAATCAGTATTGCAAAGAGTGGTTATCTCGCAGAATTAGCGCGTGGGTCATCTTCCACATTACCAATGGTATTGAGTGCTCATCACCAAGCTGTTGGTCGATTGGGCTCAAATTTAAATGTAATCGCAACCTCGATAGACGGAAAGATCGTTGAAGGATTACAACATGCCAATTTTAAAAATGTAGTTGGTGTTCAGTTTCACCCTGAATCAGCATCATTATATCAACCAGGAAAAAGATTTACCACTGTCCCCGGAACCGTCTTCTTTCCAAATGAACTTCTGATCCATTCAAACAGTATGAATTTTCATAAACTCTTCTGGAAAGATTTTTCACGGTTGGTTGAGGATAGTAAAAAGTACCGATATAAATCAACCAAATAATTTTCAGGTAGTTGCATTCTTTGGTTGATTTTCAAGAATTTTCACCTTCTCTGCCTTTAAAAATGGAAGGACACCTGGTGCTATATTTTCGAT
>CAIOOC010000272.1 GCA_903859795.1 uncultured Bacteroidia bacterium | reverse complement strand
TCTCACGCATCAGTAACTTAGGCAATCCTTCAATGGTATCATTCAAAGATAAATAAATACGACGATCAGCAATATTCCCAAGTTCAGCTGCTGCAACAGTGACATAGTCCAAGGCCATGGCCAATGGCTGCCCGTGGAAGCTGCCTCCGCTGATTGAGCGCCCATCCTCCAAAATGATCGGGTTATCTGTAACAGAATTCAATTCAATATCCATCAGTTCCCGGAGGTGAAGCCACGCATTTCGTGAAGCTCCATGAACCTGTGGAATACACCTCAGAGAATATGGATCCTGCAATCTTGAACAATTCCTATGTGATTGTACAATCTCAGATTCGCCGATAATCGTTCGCATCCGTTCGGCTACATAAATGTTTCCACGGTATGGCCTTAAATCGTGGAGTTCCGGAGAAAAGGTTTTTACAGACCCGAGCATTGCTTCGAGATTCATTGCTGCAATCAAATCGGCATTATCGAGACAATTCTGCAGTCTCTCCAATACTTTGACTGCATGTGCAGCAATGAACTGGGTACCATTTATCAGGGCCAGACCCTCTTTGGCGCCAAGCTCAAGTTGTGCCATTCCAAATTTGGCAAGCAGACTGGCCATTTGAACAATCTTCCCTTTATAATGAACTTTGCCATGACCTGTCAGAGGAAGAAAAAGATGAGCCAAGGGAGCCAGATCGCCTGATGCTCCAACAGATCCTTGTGACGGTACTACAGGGATAATATTTTCGTTGATATGCCAGATTATCCGTTCAAGAGTTTGGAGCGAAATACCTGAAAAACCCCTGGCCAGGGCATGAACCTTTAGAATCATCATTAGCTTGGCCAACTCTGGTTCGATCGCATTTCCTACCCCAACACTATGGCTCTTCAGAAGATTGAGCTGCAATTTTTTTGTGTCATTCTCTGAAATGATCGTCGTGCAGAGCGGTCCGAAACCTGTATTAATTCCGTATACAATTTCATGATTTGCAACAATCGCCTCAACAATCTCCCTGCTTTTTGAAATTCTGCCGACAGCGATTGGGCCTATTGAACCGGTGACTTTCCCTGATGCCAACCGCAGGGCCATACCCGTTGTAAGTGTATCCTGACCATAGGCAAATACATTGGGGACACCCCTATATCCTTGACTCATAATAACCTGATGAATTAGTTATCCTAATTAATACCGTTTGCATCGTCTGGTTCCGACTGAATGCAATGCCGGTATAATCCTACGAATTATTTTGAAATCAACAAATGACAAATGCCGCTGTTTGCACCATTCAAAATAGCTTAAACCAGGGGGAGAAAGCAGTAAAAAATTCGTCAACTAGCAAATTCGCCAATTCGACAATGTCCTAATTATTAGATTAATTGCAGAATTTACAAATTGTCGAATTGTCAAATTAATTCCATTTCATGTTGGAGTCTAAAACAGGCCGTGTAACCTGGCATCAATCCGGTCTATCACCTTACTCATATCTTCCTTAATTTCGGCGAAATTAAGCTCATCAACATTAATAATAAGGATCTTACCGGATTGGTATCGCGACGCCCATGCTTCATAACGTTGATTTAGCTGTTTCAGGTAATCAAGTCGGATAGTATTCTCATAATCCCGTCCCCTTTTTTGAATCTGTTGAACCAACGTGGGGATTGAGGCACGTAAATAAATAATCAGGTCAGGCGTTTGGATCAGCTTCCCCATCAGGTCGAAGATATTGTGATAGGTCTCGAAATCGCGTGTACTCATTAGCCCCATATTGTGCAGGTTTGGGGCAAAAATCTCAGCATCCTCATATATTGTCCTATCCTGGATCACTGTTTTCCCGGAATTACGAAAATCGATAATCTGGCTAAATCGTTTATTGAGAAAATAAACCTGAAGGTTAAATGACCATCGTTGCATATCGTGATAAAAATCATTCAAATAAGGATTTCCTTCCACATCCTCATAATGCGCTTCCCAACCGTAATGTTTTGCCAGGATACCTGTCAGTGTTGTTTTCCCAGACCCAATATTACCGGCGATCGCGATATGCATTGGTGAAGTTGCTTTTTTCATCATCGATTTGATTTTAGTTCAATATATTCATGAATCCGAAGTAATCCATCGAGAAATTCCCGGTTATTTGACAATCGTGGGACTTTGTTCTGACCGCCAACTTTTCCCCTTTCGCGCATCCATTGTAAAAATGTTCCGTCCGCAACGGCCAGAACATGAGGACTTTCGAGTGTTGCATTCTTATACCTTTTAGCCTCGTAGTCCGAGTTCAGACTTTGTAGCTCCTTATCAAGGATTGTTGTAAATTTATCCAGATTATCCGGTGCCGTGTTAAATTCAATAAGCCACTGATGGGCTCCTTTAGACTGATTTTCAGCCATAAAGACAGGACCTGCGGTATAATCGCTAATAATTGCTCCGGTTGCAGCACACGCTACTTTGATCGCCCTCTCAGCATTATCTATAATTATCTCCTCCCCAAAGGCATTGATAAAATGTTTCGTCCTGCCTGTAATCCTGATTTTGTATGGATTTCGGGAAGTAAACACAACCGTGTCTCCAATAAGGTAACGCCATAGTCCGCCATTTGTTGAGATTACCATCGCATAATTAACACCAAGCTCTACCTCCCATAGTGGAATGGTTACAGGATGCTCATCTTCGGAGTTCGCCGCATGAATAAATTCATAGAAAACACCATAGTCCAGCATCAGAAGCATATCTGTATTTAAAGGATCATCCTGTATGGCAAAGAATCCTTCTGAAGCATTATATGTCTCCATATAATTCATCTTCTCTGAAGGAATTAGCCGTTTGTATTGTCCCCTGTAGGGTTCGAAAGATACCCCTCCATGTATAAAAAGTTCAAGATTTGGCCAGACTTCCGTAATATTCGATTTTCCGGTGTATTCA
This sequence comes from uncultured Bacteroidia bacterium, assembly GCA_903859795.1. Lineage (GTDB taxonomy): Bacteria > Bacteroidota > Bacteroidia > Bacteroidales > Prolixibacteraceae > JAAFHB01. The sequence continues at coordinate 1,477 of CAIOOC010000272.1, read as the reverse complement.
AGTATGTACCTTAATAAAACTAAAAACCAGGATGGGACACCCGCAAGGGAGGTCACATTATCCTGAATGGCTGTTTTGGTAATCTGAGCAATTTTTTCCTCAAACTCCGGAATCAGCGCAATTTCAGTAGGTGGGGTTCGATGAAAATCGGTCCAAAATGGAAGATTCTCTATCATAATTGCGGATAAATCTCCGTAGTATGCCTTGTTGCTAAGGTTTGTCATCTGGTGGCTACCTCCCAGAGTCAAGCTCTTCCCCGAAAGCAGCGAGGCATCGGGATAATTTCTGTAGTAGATTGCCAGCACATCCTTTCCCCCCCGGAAATGGCAATCATCCAACGACTCTTTCGAAACAGGAATAAATTTACTTTTTGCATTGGTTGTTCCCGACGACTTGGCAAACCATTTCATAACACCGGGCCAAAGTACATTCTTATCTCCCTGTATCATTCTGTTAATCAAAGGCTCAATGGTTTCGTACCTTGAAATGGGAACATTTTCCTTATATCGTTCCCATGATTTTGTTGTCCCATAATGGTATTTCTCACCCCATTCCGTGCTTTTTGCAGTATTGAGTAAATTAAAGAGGACCTCTTCCTGAATCTCTCTTGAATGATCCCTATAAAGATCGATTTCATAAATACGTTTGTAATTGATCCAGTTGATAATTGAATTAACAATAGTCATTCTCAATACAGATTAGATATATTCGGATGAAATTTAGTAACTTTCGGCCAAACCGAAGCGTTAAATCAGATAAATATAATAAATTTATTGCGACAAATTTAGAATTTTATTCGGATGAAACTCTCATCAACAGTTCTTCACAAAAAAGAATGAGTTGGATCGAAGTGGAAATCTGCGAAGCAAATTCAACCAGAAGGGATTTTTGCGAATCAAGAATCTATAAATAGTTGAGTTAATCAAAATTTATTTTTTTGAATTCGCGTTAATATATGTATCAAAAACCAGAACTAAAACTTCTATTTTACTATTCCGTACAACCTTAAAAAAATTGTATACCAATGAACATTATCGATAGCGTTATAATTATAATTCTGGTTGCAGCGGCAATAAATGGCTTTGTGAAAGGATTTTTTGTGGAATTAGCCTCAGTCGCCTCATTAATACTCGGGATTTGGGCAGCAGTCGAATTCTCAGGTTTTATCCAGAAATGGCTCTCGAGATACCTGGACTGGAGTCCAGAAATGATGCGAATAGTAGCATTTATCCTTATTTTCATTTTTGTTGTTTTAGTTATTCATCTTGTCGCAACGCTGACTGAGAAATTTGTTAGAGCAATTGCCTTAAGCATCTTCAGCCGGCTGGCAGGCGCTGTTTTCGGCATAATAAAAGCAGCGTTTATCCTGAGTATTCTGATGTTACTGATATTAAAGATCGAGGGATTTACCGGAACGATTATTCCGCAAAAGCAAAAAGCCGGATCCAGTCCTTGAGAACACAGCAAGTGCTTTTTT
>CAIOOC010000271.1 GCA_903859795.1 uncultured Bacteroidia bacterium | reverse complement strand
TGAGTATATTCAATAAAGTGTGTCAAAGTTAGAAAAGTAATAATAAATAACTTTGACCATGGAAAAGAAAGCGACGAAGAAAAGAGAGAAACGATTACGATTGAATGAGATTATTCCTGATGATGCAATCAGAAGCGAGATGCTCAATAGGCTCTATAAAGGAGATCCTATTTTGGGAGAAAAGGGTGTTTTTACAAATCTTCTTCAATCATTTGTCAATGCTGCACTTGAAGGAGAGATGGACAATTTTCTTCAGGAGTCAAAATCTGACAGTTCTGACAACAGGCGCAACGGACATACTTCTAAGGAATTACGAAGTACTGCAGGGCCATTATCAATACAAACACCCAGAGACCGATCAGGTGATCATGAACCGGTTATTGTAAAAAAGAGAGAACGTGAGCTAAGTACTGGGTTAGATGAGATTATTCTGAGTTTGTATGCCCGTGGCCAATCTGTCGAAGATGTGCGGTTTCAATTGCGTCAGATTTATGGTTTAGAAGTTAGTGCTGGTGCCATAAGTGCCGTAACTGACCGTGTATGGAGCGAGATCATAGAGTGGCAACAACGGCCTTTAGCAACTTGCTACACAATTATTTATCTGGATGCCATTCATTATAAAGTACGAGAGGACGGCAAAGTAATATCAAAGGCTATTTATACAGTTTATTCGGTAACGATTGATGGCCAGAGGGATATATTAGGGCTTTATCTGAGTCAAACGGAGGGAGCCAGACAATGGGGTTTAATATTGGAAGATATCAAGCGCAGAGGAGTAGAAGATGTTCTGTTTTTCAGTGTAGATGGTCTCACTGGATTTAAAGATGTAATTGAACAATCCTTTCCTTTTTCAGCCCTTCAGCGTTGTATCGTACATAAGATACGTAATTCAACACGTTACGTAAGCGACAAGGATATAAAGGCCGTTTGTAGGGATCTAAGGAAGATTTATACAGCCTCTGACCGGGATCAGGCATTGATCGCTCTTGAAGCCTTCGGAGAACAGTGGAATGTAAAGTACAAAGAGATTAAGCCTTCCTGGGAAGCAGACTGGGATGATTTAATGGTTTTCATGGATTATGGACAAAACATACGCCGAATGATATACACTACCAATCCGGTTGAAGCAGTTCATCGAGTTATGAGAAAAGTGACGAAAACGAAAGGAGCATGGAGCAATGACAAGGGTTTGTTAAAACAGTTATATTTGACTCTGAAATACAATGAAAAAAGTTGGAAGCGAACTGCGTTTAACTGGAGGGTTATACAGCGGGAACTTATGGAGCACTTCGGTGAAAGGTATACCCGCTATTTGACTTGAAAAGATTTTCCTTCAGGGCGTTCCCATCCGGCCTACGGCCTCCAGGGAACGCCCTGAAGGAAAGGGTTCATAAACCTTAAGAAAGAAATGACACACTTAATTGAACACTCCCAATTCTTTCAGTTAAGAATAAAAATTTATTTCACCTGAATTTTAATGTTTCGTAACCAAACGTCGTTGCCATGATCCTGAAATCCGACAAAACCTTCCTTAGCTACCTTAGCCCAGTCGGGATTGTAAGTAGGAAATTTTGAGTTCTTCACAAGTTCATTCCATTCAGGAGTCCAGAGGTGATATTCAAGAATTTTCTGGCCATTCTGAAAATGGATTACAGTACCCTGATAGACAAGGATCTCTGC
>CAIOOC010000270.1 GCA_903859795.1 uncultured Bacteroidia bacterium | reverse complement strand
CGTTGATTCATTGTAATCTGGTATATTTTAGTTTCGATCAAAGGATTTTTGATAGTTTCGGGTCCATTTATTGCCTGAAAGGTTATTGTTCTATTATTTATCTGCTGAAATTTCGAGAACAAGTACACTTTCCGGAGCCATCTTTTCAGTTCTGGCAAACGAGGCTGAATGATAGCTCTGCACTTTCCCATCACCAGCTCCGTCAAGTACCTTTACTCGATAAACCTTTGCCTGTGGCAGTTTGTTTTGTTTAGTATCCACAACATAATGAATCGTATGAGCAACAGTATCCAGATTTGTAAATACCAGGCCAAATGTACCGTCCTCTCCCTTCCAGGCAGAATGTGAAACAGCCGCCATTTCTAAATTCTTTTTAGTGTCTCCCCATGGAACATGAAGTACCGGATTGTCTCCCTCAAGCTTTGGAGGACGCACCATTTCACCAAAGAACAGAAATTTCCGTACCAGTTCCTTTGCCAGTGACTTACATAAAACTTTCAGGTATTTAGCCTCCGGACTCTTCAGGTTTACAATATTCGGATCAAACCATCCCATCTGCTGACCCCACAAAAACATCCGTGCGTTGCCCATCTTAAAAGATAATCCGGAACTGCCGGTTCCCTGGCCATACAGTAGACAGTATCCCGAATAGACATAATCAAACAACGGTATATGATCTGGTATGATAACGTAGGTATTGCAAGCCAGTAATCCGTCAAAAACATCAATATACGGTTCAGCAAAATCCTCGGTGGTAAGAATTATATCAGGATTAACCTTCCGGGCCCTTTCGTGGGTCAGCTCAATCCCCCTTCTGTTTCCGTCAATCCAGTGATGCCCGCCCCCAAGCGGATGCCCGTGTCCGGGATCAAAACAATAGGCAGGCTGGCATGAGGCAGTCTGATCCATATACACACCATTGACACCCATTTCGGAAACCATCCTTGTTACAATCTCTGGCAGTTTATTTTGCCAGACCGTTGTTGTGGGACACATTACGGCGAACGGGTTATCAGCCCAATGTTCCTTAACGATTGCAAGGTCCTGCCAGGCACAGGTATTCCATTTTGAAAAACTTATCAGGTCATCAAACATCATGAATGGCGTTTTGCATGAAGCCCATTCGGGATGTTCCCTGGCCCAGCTTTTTGAATTCATATCCCAGATCCGGCTATTGATGTAGGGTACTATTTTTACACCTGCATTTTGCATCTCTTTAGCCATCTTTGAAAACCCTTCGATAGGTGGAAAATAGTCCGGATAGTAGGTATCGAACGGATTCTCGGTCCAGCCATACCATTGGAGTACAGTTGGGACATCAAGGTATTTTGCTAGTGGAATCAACTTATTGGTCGCCAACCCTTCAGTCCAGGAGACAAACCATATTGGAGTGTTCAGATACCATTGGGGGATATCTTTCCTTTGAGAGAGTTTCCCCTTTGCACACCATTTCTGATCTGTGACCCATTCGCGATAAATCTTCGATGCCGTTATCCAGTCACCTTCGTAAACTCCGACAACAACCTCGTAAGGCATCTTATAGCTGCTTTGACTCCCCGGTATACCCATACCTTCCGGATAATTCCTTATGCTGTATTTCAGACTTTTATCTTTTTCATCAACATCATATCCGAATTTCTTCACATTGGCTTTCGGATCGTGGGTAGCAAAATATAATCCATTGTTATGCTTTGCTTCAAACAGCGTACTGAATTGCATATTACACCGGGCCGAAGGATAGCTCATAACCTGGGGTGGTCGGGGATCATCATCGCGTTTTTCCGGTATCCGTTTAACCGGGTTTTTCAACAGGCACCCAATAAAATCGGGATAGGCCAGTTGCATCTCTTCATCCTCCGATGCACTCAATCCCTTTATCAAAGGGTATATGACTTCCCATGTTCCAAACTGCCTGCTATTATTTTCTACATCAATCTTCCAGTAAGAAAGCGATGATTCATCAAGCCGGACCGTCGCATGTACATTCACCGATTTTGTTTCGGCCTCCAGCGTGATATCCTTCCAATAAAGATGAAGTGTGAGGTTTGTACCATCAGCCGATTTTTCAATATTAAAGCTTCTGGTGCATTCAACGTTGTTATCAAGAGTCACGATCCGGTTAGACGAATGTTTGAATTTTATCTTCCAAAGCGCACTTTCCCTGGTTTGCCCAAGCAAAAAATCATGATCCTTCTGTACATTTTTTATGCTGTATAAGCCAAATCCGCTATCTTTAAAAAACTTTAATCCTATAATCCCGTTGGATACCAATATACCGGATGTCGTTTCCTCTGCAGAAAATCCTTTATTGTCAGGCGATTCCTGAATTGCCTTTGCAAATGTCTGTGTGACTGAAAACAATAAAAAAAACAAAAGTAACGCAGAATAGCGAACCTTAAAAATAATATTGTTACACATTTGAACCTCCTTCTTTATAATGATTCTATCTTATTTTTTCCACAGTTATCTGTTTTGATACTACCCAATCAGACTAATTTTTCAGGCAGCGCACTGAAAACCCAAGACTCTTGCCGTAAGGGTATACACCGGTATATTTGGCAATGGCTGTCATATACCTGGTCCAGGCCATGAAAGGATTAAGTTCGGAGGAGCTCCACCAGCCCCCGTAAATACCAAAGTGACTGAATTCTCCGTTGATGCTGCGGTAGCTAGCAGGAAGAGCTGTAAAACCTGTTTCGTTTGTTGCAGCCGTATTTGGACTTCGCCAGTGTAAGGCTCCGGTTTCCTTTAGTTTCCCGCCGGCAATTTTGAAACCTCCCAGATATGTAGTAAGTGTTGTCCATTCACTATCGGTGGGTATGTGCCAACCAGCCGGGCATACATTACGGCTGTCTGTAACTGCGAACCAGGTATATAGCCTGCCATAGACAGCTACATTTTCCTCATCTCCATTATAAGCCCATTGATATTTTGGTGCACTTTCGCCTGAGATATCCAGGGTTGCGGGTGTTGAAGTACCGATTACCTCGCCATTAAGGTACCTGGTAACCTTTAGATTCTCTCTCATCCAGAGCTGGGTGCCGATTTTTATGGTTTGATATACATTCCCATCAATGTCCGTTACAGAAAGCTTGTCCTGGGCTTCAAGGTCTGTTAAACCAGAGCTCAAAAGAAGTATTACAATTATCTTTAGTATTCTGTATCTCATTTTAAGATTTAATAAATTCAACAAATTATTTCATTCAAGAACAATAATTGTATCGAGATCATCCCATCGGTCTGTTGATTTGAGAGTCAGAAATACGGCCGTTTCTGTTTGTAGCAAACCAATAGTATGATTACTGGAAAATAAGCGGGCTGATTTAAAGCGCCGTTTGTCTGCCGGAGCTCTTAGTTCCAATTTTTGCCCTTTGGGTGGCAAAAAAACATGCAGGTAAGTCTTTTTCCCATCAGGCGACTCGGTGGCAACATATTGAGTTCCTAACAAAGGTTGTCCCTCCCTGGAGATATATGCTTTACCCGGACGAGTTCCGAATAGTGTTTCACCGGCTTTATCAATAAAACTGCCTAAATCTTTAAAGAAAGTGCGCACACCCGGCTCCCATCTGCCACCGGGATGTGGGCCGCATGACCAACAGGTTCCACCCCCTTCCCTATTGCTTACTGTGGCCTGAAATACCGTATAGCGGTAAGCCATTTCAGGATTGAAAGTGACATTATTTACTTTCGCCCACCACTCTCCGCTGATTCTCTGACATCTTACCCAACTTGTTGATGGAAATGGAGGAAGCATATTATCCTCATTTGCTGAGAAGTCGGCGCATAATGGATTGTTTCCGCTGTTTTGAATTATCCACGATTCCGGATTACGTTCGATTATGGACTTTCGAAGCCGTGCTGCATCGACTTGTTCAGGAAGGCCTCCATCTACAAAATAGCCCGAAATATCTCTCCCATACCTATCTGCCAATTCGCCCAATAAATCATTGATGAAATTATTCCAGCGAAGGTAAGGAGCACCATCATTCCACCCTGTACGGTCCTGATCTTCCCGGGTAAAATCATGTCCGTCACTTGGATGAATGTAGAGTAACAGCTTAATATTTTTCGCCTTTAATGCGTTTATCAAATCCTGAATAACATCCCGTTTTGAACAGTGACCAGGTAAATGACTTTTCATTACAGCACTGGGATAAAGTACATTCATATTTGCATGAAAGGTGGTAAAAACGAGATATTGTGCCCCCATTGATTCAGCAGTCGCAACCAGATCCTTTACATCAAGGTTATCGGCCAGTTCATCAAGGCTTGTTACTTTTGAAGTATCTGCCCATAGTGTTGATCCCCACTGATATGGCTTTCCTGCAAATGTATAATGGATGAACAGTCCCAGATGCATCTTCTGAAATGCAATACTTTTTAAAGATTCATTATTGTTTCCGGCTAAATTTTCGACGGCTGTTTCAAAATGAGCCCGGTAAATAGAATCAGTGATGCCAGGGACGTCGTTATTTGCCTGTAACCTGTTAGTAATTATTGTAGAAAGCAGAATGAGGTAAACAATATATTTCATTTTTTTAGTTTTTTCATAGTTCAATAATGTGATTAAAATCTTTCTGGACTCCAAGTTTGAACTCTTTAATTTTCACTTTTGATCTCAAGAACCAGTACACTTCCTGCCTGCATTTTCTCTGACATGGCAAAGGAACCGGAATTGTAACTCTTTTCACTCCCCGCTCCTGATCCATCAATCACTTTGACGCTATATTTTTTGGTTTGGGCAAGTTGGTATTGTTTCGTGTCCAGGATATAACTAATGGTATGGGCAGTGTTATCGATATTTGTAAAAATCAATCCGACAGAACCATCCTCCGCTCTATAGGCAGTGTTTGAAACTGCGGCCATTTCAACTTTCTGTTTTTTATCTCCCCATGGATAACTAAGTATCGGATTTACCCCCTCCAATTTTGGTGGGCGTACGATCTCGCCAAAGAAAAGGTATCTCTTTACAGATTCCTTTGCAAGCGATTTGCAAAGAATTTTCAGATATTTAGCTTCCGCACTCGTCAGATCGAGAATATTGGGATCAAACCAGCCCATCTGCTCACCCCATAAATACATTTGTGCGTTAAGCATCTTAAGGGCTAATCCGGAACTACCCGTTCCCCGTCCATAAGTTAAGCAGTAGCCGGAATAAACATTTTTAAACAGCGGTATCAGGTCAGGGAGGATACTGGAAGCATTACATGCCAGTAATCCGTCAAAAACATCAATGTAGGGTTCTGCAAAATCTTCTGTAGTCAGAATGATCTCAGGATTTATTTTGCGGGCCTTTTCGTGGGTTAACTCGATCCCCTTTCTGTTACCCTCAATCCAGTGATGCCCTCCTCCAAGAGGATGCCCATGTCTGGGATCAAAACAGTAAGCCGGCTGACATGAGGCGGTCTGATCCATATATACACCGTTCACACCCAATTCAGAAACCATCCTGGTGACTATCCCGGAGAGCTTGTTTTGCCAAACTGTTGTAGTCGGACACATTATGGCGAATGGATTCTCATTCCAGTGATCCATTGTGATTGCAAGATCCTGCCATGCGCAGGTGGGCCACTTTGAATAACTTATTAAATCGTCAAACATCAGAAACGGTGTTTTGCTGGCTGCCCATTCGGGATGCTCGGTGTTCCAGCTGTTTGAATTCATATCCCAGATCCGGCTATTGATATAAGGTACTATTCGTATACCCCCATTTTGCATTTGTTTCGCCATTTCCAAAAAACCGGTCATAGGTGGGAAATAGTCTGTATAATAAGTGTCACCGGGATTCTCGTGCCAGGAATACCACTGAAATGCTGTTGGAACATCAACATATTTTGTAATAGCGACCATTTTATCGGTTGTCTGACCTGAAGTCTGACCGGCAAACCATAACGGTGTGTTCAGATACCATTTAGGTATATCCTTACGTTGCGAGAGTTTCCCCTTTGCACACCATCTCTGATTAATTGCCCATCCGGAATAAATCTTCGCAGCTGTAATCCAATCGCCTTCATAAACTCCTACTTCAACCTCATACGGCATCTTATAGCTGCTTTGGTTGCCCGGAATGCCCATTCCCTCAGGATAGTTTCTGATACTGTAT
>CAIOOC010000269.1 GCA_903859795.1 uncultured Bacteroidia bacterium | reverse complement strand
TTCATGTTACCCTAAATGAGAATACTCTGATTTTTGGTTTTACCTCGATCCAAAACAATTCTCAAATAATACGTGAATTGATATTTAATAATATAGAAATCTATTCAGCATCTTTTAAACCCAGGGATCTGGAACAATTTTTTTTAAAAATGACAGAATCCTATGTTGTTAACTGACGTATCGCTTTTTGTCTCAATTATCAATTTAGAATTATTTTGTCTGATCTTTTAAATATTACAAATGAAAGAATTCATAATAACTTTTCGTGCTGAACTAATAAAGATCAAAAATTCATTCGCACTTTGGCTGATTGTCATTGGTTCAGCTTTTATTCCGGTTTTTTTTCTTTTGCATCATTTTTATGAATGGGAAAGATACCTGCCTAAACCGGGCGAAAATCCATGGTTCGAGTATTTTAGAAAGGGGTTCAATGGTGTTCATTTTGTTTTACTTCCTTTGCTCGTAGTTCTCCTGGTTGGATTAGTGCTAAACATTGAGCACAAATCAAATACCTGGAAACATATTTTCGTGCTGCCTGTATCAAAAACAAAGCTCTATTTCAGTAAATATTTACTATTAATCAATCTGATTATTTTATTTTATGGCTTACTACTTATGTTTTTTCTTTCAGCTGCTTTAATTTTAAGCCTGTGGAAAAGTGAATTCAACTACCTGCTATTTAAACCTCTTTACCTATATCATTCAGTTCAATCGGGGATTGTCGATTTCACTGTCAAATCTTTTATTTCCATATTGGGAATAACCGCTATTCATTTTTGGCTGAGTTTCAGACTGAAAAATCTGTTTGTCAATATTGGAATTGGTCTGGCGGGTGTTGTTCTTGCAATAAGTATGTATATTGGGAATTGGCAAAGCATCATTTATTTTCCTTATGCTTTTCCCATGCTTATGTGTAATTTTGTTCCTGATTCACATCATTTTCTTTCCGATTTTCAGATTAATAGCATCATATGCTTCATTGTAATTTCCGTTTTAAGTTATTTTGATTTCACAAAGAAATTTAACGGATGATAAATCCCTTCCTAACTTGATTGATCCATTTTGAAGAAATGACAAAAGATACAACGCAAAGTCCCGCTTTCTGCATAGATAGAAAGTGGGGTTTTTAAATCAAGGTAAACAGGATTTGTTACCCATAATGAAAATAATGATTGTCATCCCTTCAATCTCAAGTTACAAAGCCATTTTTGTGATCAGTCTTTTATCATTCAGCTTTATCTTGCAGAAATGAAATAACTATTGCAGTTGCTGTAAAGCAGATGAACCGAGTTAGGCGAATTTCTCATGTGAAGCATAACGCAAGAAAAAGGGTAGGCTACATTATTGTGGCTTTGCCATATCAGTTCGTTATTCACGAAGCATAATAAGTTCATTCCGATTTATCTAGTTCATGCCTAAACCTTAAGGTATTGATCAAATCGCGCGTTCTGTGACGTTTACATACCCTATTGAGATACGATCTTAGTAGGCGAAACAACAGTTGATTGAGTATTTTGAGTGATCTGTGCGCCGCCAAGCACAAAATCACATACAAGGCAGTTATATTGGCAAGCACACGATCTGCTGATTCGTGATCTCTAACCAACCGATATTGCTCCTTGAT
>CAIOOC010000268.1 GCA_903859795.1 uncultured Bacteroidia bacterium | reverse complement strand
CTCCTCTTCGCCCCGTAACACGCTCGTGGTGTTCAGCGCTCCGCCATCCAACTACGATGGTAGTGCGACAGGTGTCCTAAACATAATCTTGAAAAGGGAGAGGGATTCGGGGCTGACGGGTCAAATCAATGCAGAGATACCAGCTTCTGTCTCTGAAGCTTACATTTTTCCTACCTGCAATTTTAATTTTGGATTTAGGAAATTTAATTTCTACACTTCCTACAACGGGGAGGTGATTAATTTTGGTGTTCATGAACGAACTATCCGGACAATTTCAGGAAAGCAGGATCCCGTAGTTCTTACTTCCGATCAGTTTGTCAGGCAGAGGGATTGGTCGCACAAATTTCATTACGGTTTCGATTACTTTGTCGGCACCCACGATCAGATTAATTTTTATGCGTTTTATAACCCATTTTCCTATGAACATAATGGGATTGCCCAAACCGAAAGAGCAGGCACTATGAATAGCATCTGGTATGCCATGAAAGAGGAAAAAGACCGGAACACCGCTACTTTTTATTCGCTCTATAGTAAACACGACTTCAGCAGGGAGGGTCGCAATATAACAATCGATTTGAGTAACTATAATCTGAACGGTGAAAACAGGACCAATTTTATTTATCAGGGACATCAAAATAGTCAGGATACGATTTTTAACCGGGTGTCTCCCGGCCAAAATGCAACCAGCATTAAGATTGATTTTAATTCCCCTGTCGGTGATAAACTGAACATAAGTGCAGGGATAAAAGGGAAGTTTCAAAAAATGCAGGACAAACATTCAGCCGACTTTATTTATCTTGAGAATATTGGAGCCGCCTATGGTACGATTACCTGTAAATTTGACAAGTACGATTTGAATATCGGTCTGCGAGCTGAAAAATCTGTTTCTACCCTTAGAAACTGTTTCAGCAACCCTGTATTGTCTTTTTTGCCGCATTTGATGTTAAAATACACTTTGTCAACCGGACAGTTTATCAATCTTTCCTTTAGCCGTTCGATTAGCAGGCCTGCCATTTTCCAGTTAAACCCGATTATATCTGTTAGTGATCCATATACCGTCAGCAAGGGAAATCCGCTGTTGAAACCCGAATTCCGCACCAGTCTATTTATTGAACATTCCATTCAGTTCTACAGCAATTATTTCTCCACCAGGCTGTTTTACAATAAATCGACTGATGCGATTAATATCCTGACTGTGATCAACGACACCAGCGTTTTCGTGACGCAGTTTAATAACCTGGGTACGATTCATCAATTTGGGGTACAATTTCTAGGATCGCTCAAACTTGGCAAGGCAACCCTAAATCCTTATTTACGTATATTTGAAATGTACACGGTCGGGAACCAGCTTGCAAAGCAATATGGGGTAAAAGAGAGGCTAAGTCCGGATTTTGAATCGGGTCTTTCGGCTATAGTATCTTTTAAGCATGACCTGGCAGTATCTTTTGTTTTCCAGTATGCCGGCAAAAAGAACACTATTCAGGGTAATTCTTTTAATGATGCTCTTTACTTTCTGTCGGTTGAAAAAAACTTCAGACAGAAATTTAAAGTTGCAATTGTTGGTATTGTTCCGTTCACGAGAAAGTTTATATACCAGGGGTCAGATATTGAATCTTCCAACTTTAGCAGTCATTACAATGGCATCATTAATATGGCTGCACTCCCGATAATTGTGAAACTAAGTTATCAGTTTAGCCGGGGCAAAAACAGAAATAAGATAGAAAGGGCCAAGGAGGAGACGGAGAGCTTACCCAAGAAAGGATTCTGATGGACTGATCTTATAGAGAGAGTCTGGTCTGAAGCTTTAATACGATGACCTGAACCCCGTCTATATTGTTTTGAGCTTCTAACTTAAATAGTATTTCGAGTATGTATTAAAAGTAAATTAGTTTGATTGAATTCTTGCAGGGTCTTCCTTCAATGACCGTTAACACCAGAACTCCCCTAATCCCTCTACAGTAGGGGAAAGAAGGGAATGGAGGGAGAAAAAAGAAGGATGGAAGAGAGGAATGGGGTTAACACGTTGAATATCTATTGTATGCTGTCTATATGCCTCCCACTTTAGGGAGACGTAGAGGGGCCAAAAAAAGTTGATAATCTGAATTTTAACAATCTTTTCACCTGTTCTCTGAGTATCGCAATTTGGAACATTTTATTTGAATGGACAACCCAGAAGCCGCAGACAATACCCTCATTAATAAAATTATCACCCGATTCAGGCATAGTCAATCCAGATTTGAACAGGCAGTGAAGACGTTTGTTACAGAGCCTCACCAATGTCAAACCCTGATTTCCATTATAAGCTTATTCCGGCTATTCTCATATTTATAGTTCAGGCTTTTGCACCTGTTCCTGAGAATGTTTAAACCTATTGGGTCATCGAGAGCACCATCCTCCAGAGGATTAAAAGGTGATCCGGTTCCCTCGATTATCAATTCGACGCTTCCGTCTTTTTCGGTGAATGAAAGGCTGATGTCAATATCTCTATGGTCTTTCTGGAAAATCAAAGCCTCTTCGGCGACAAGAAGAATATATTCTGATATTTTGCCGGTAAGCATATGTTTTTCACAGAATATTTCAATTTCTGCATTCAGCGCGTATAGGTCATAGTCTTTACTGGAGATGTGATAATACATACTCCGGATGCGATGGATAAATGCCTTTGTTTTTGCCCGTTTAGGGTTTCCAAAAATATCTTCGGGCGCACCTTCTTCGTAGAT
>CAIOOC010000267.1 GCA_903859795.1 uncultured Bacteroidia bacterium | reverse complement strand
ATTACTCCTGACACTCTTTGTTCTAACGGGCTGTGAAAAACAGCTGCTCAGGCAGGATGATATATTACAAAAGCGGAATGCGTTAGAGTCTGCAACACCCAATTTGCTGCTTTCGTCGGTAATACAACAATCGGCGTTCGCCTATCAATATGAAGGGGGTGTTGGAAATAAGCAACTCTCTGCTACAGTTCAATATTTACAAGGAAACAGAAGTTCAGACGATAATATTTATAAGAATTTCGCAAAACCAAATAGTGATTTATACAGCATTACAGCTCCAATCAAGTTGGTTCAGGCTTCGATCAAAAGTGTACATACCCTTGGATTGAAAAGCTATGAGGGAGTCTTTCTGATCCTTAAATCCTTATTATGGTCTACCGCCACAGATTTGTATGGTGACATTTATTACAACGAAGGTCTTCGTGGCCAGGACGGGATCCTGTTCCCAAAATTTGATGAACAAAAGGATATTTATCCCGCGTTGATTCAGAATCTCAAGGATGCAGCACAATTGCTGACTGAAGGCACAGATCCGCTTGATAAAACGTACGACATTCTTTATGGCGGTGATAAATCAAAATGGATCAAATTTGCCAACTCACTTCAGTTAAGATTACTGATGAGAGCTAGCAAAAATCTGACCACCGCATCAGCCGATATCGCTGCTGTTGCTGCTCAGCCATTAATCAGCACCAACGACGAAAATGCTTCGATTCCTTACCTTGATGGCGACAGAACCTATAACTGGCCGATGTCATATGATGCATACAGCGATAATTTTCAGATTTTCCGCCCTTCCAAAACTTTGGTCGATACCCTTAAGGCACTTAACGACAACCGGCTTTACGTTTGGATCGCTCCACTTGAAAAACCATGGGTTAATGTAAAAGCTTATGACGGTTATACGCAAACAGTCACTGATCCAAATGGCTTTACCTACACTTGTGTTGCTGAATACATCGACAGGAGTAAATCCGGAATAGCAGCTGCTGCTCATTTCATTGTAGATTCACTGACCCTTTATGCAGGGTATACCGCAGGAATGTATGAAAATGTTTTGGCAGCCAATGGAAACTGGGACTTCCCAACTACGATTTATAATTACAAGATCTCCAAGTTTACCAAACTCCTGAATTCAAAATCACATCCTCTTTTAAAGGCTAGTATGATTCAGGCGGATGAGGTTCAGTTTTTGCTTGCTGAGGCTGCAGTTAAGGGCTATATTTCAGCTGGAACCGCGGAGGCTCATTACAAGAGTGGTGTAACCCTGGCAAACAGTCGTTGGGGTGTAACTATTGCAGCCAACTATTTTGATAACGCTTCTGCAAAATTCCCCGCTGCCGGCAGTGACAGCCAGAAACTGTCAAAGATAGCCTTACAGAAATGGTTGGGGCATTTCCTTATGGGTGTAGAAGCTTATGCTGACCATCGCAGAACCAGGCTTCCCGCAATTGAATTAAACGGGGAACTGATCAATGGGCTGCACGCCTTCCCATATCGTTTCAGATATCCGGCACTTGAAATGGCCGACAATGCAGCGAATTACCAGTCTGCAATTGCCAAACTGGACAAAGGTGACAATGAATACTCCTCCATGTGGTTAATTAAGTAACGATTATACAGCTTAAAATTCTGCAATATTTAAAGGGAAACAGGTCTATTCGAACCTGTTTCCTTTTTTTGTATTAAACGCTAAAATATGCTTGGGAGAGATGATCAGAAGTGAACAGAATATCAAAATAATTATACGATTCATTCTCGATGATCTAAAAACAATGATTAATTTCACACGGTTTTCACCACCAATTCAATCATATTAAATATTAAAATTTAAATCAAAAAGGAGATCCACAAATGACGAGACGAATTATCGGTATTCGGGAGAAGCTGCCACTCCTGGAGAGCCTACCCCTTAGTTTTCAGCATCTGACGGCGATGTTTGGTGCCACTATCCTTGTTCCCATCCTGTTGGGAGTCGACCCAGCGATTGCACTATTGATGAATGGTATTGGGACACTGATTTATTCATGGGTCACCAAAGGGGGCATTCCTGCATACCTTGGATCAAGCTTCGCTTTTATAGCCCCTACGTTGCTTATAATTAGCTCATACAATGGATTCAGTCATGCTCAGTCAGGATTTATATTCTTCGGTCTCTTTTTTATTGCAATCTCATACGTGGTTAAATACTGGGGAATAAAATGGATTGATATTGTAATGCCTCCTGCTGTCATGGGTGCTGTTGTAGCGATTATCGGCCTCGAACTTGCCCCGATTGCTGCTCAGCAGTCGGGACTGGCTCCATGGCCCACTGCCGTTGGTCAGATTGTTGCTCCGTTTACTGTGGCTCCGAATGTAGTACTGGTCTCAATGTTTACCTTATGCGTCGGGATTATTGGCTCAGTAATATTCCGTGGATTTATGCAGGTAATACCGATCCTTATTGCCGTGATTGCCGGTTACTTTCTCGCACTTGTTGTTGGAATGGTCGACACAACAGCAATTAATAATGCAGCCTGGTTTGCACTCCCTAAATTTCAGGCTCCTGTATTTGACTTTAATGCCATTGTAATCATAGCTCCTGCATGCATTGTAGTACTAGCCGAACATATCAGTCACCTGATCGTTACCGGGAAAATCACAGAGACAAACCTGATGGAAAACCCCGGACTCCATAAATCGCTGCTGGGTGATGGTATTTCGAATGTCCTTTCGGGGTTTGCAGGTTCTCCACCCAACACGACTTACGGCGAAAATATCGGTGTTATGGCCATTACACGGGTATACTCTGTCTGGATCATCCGGGGTGCAGCGCTTCTCGCGATTGCATTCTCGTGTATCGGGAAGGTCTCGGCAGCCATTTCAACGATTCCATCCCCGGTAATGGGAGGGATTACAATGCTGTTGTATGGTGTTATTGCCGTTCAGGGTTTCAGGATGTTTGTTGAACAGAAGGTTGACTTTAGCAAAAACAGCAATATGGTGCTCGGAGCAATTACCTTCGTAGTTGGGGTGAGCGGTGCTAGTATAAGTATTGGCTCAGTACAGCTGAAAGGTATGGCCTTTGCAGCTATAATCGGAGTTGTACTATCCTTGATCTTCTGGTCTCTTACAAAACTGGGAGTAATGAATAAAGACGTTTAAGCCAGACAGAAAAAGTGAGCGGGTCTATAAAGAAGTTCCACCAAAACAAGTGTCAGGTGATGTATACTCAATCACCTCTCAACAACTCTATGCAATCTATCTCAAAAGGCTTGTTCCAAACGTTATCATATCGCTTCTCCGAGACTATACAGTCGAAGAGGCTCTTGCAAACGTCGATGTAATCGCTAAAGAAGCCTTGAAAAAGATTCATGCCGAAATGGGAGATGTCCCCATTGAAGTCGTGGAAGTTGGTTTCCCCAACGGCGTTGGCAAGCCGCCCGATGCAGTTCTTGAAGTCAAGCGTCAACTCTATGTCGTGAAAGAAACTATCTCACGACAAGTGGCAGAACTGGAAGGGTCGCTGCGCGTTGAACAACAGCGCCAAATCGTCCAAGCACTTCGCGTAAAAAATGATGTACAGAATGCAACAGCGGCTGGACTTCCCGTCGACATATATATGGCACTCAAAGTGACCGAACGATTTGCCGACGAGAAAACTCCCCTCGGTTTCTTCCCCAAATTCAAGTAATACCAATTGCCGGTGTAGTATCTGACTACACCGGCACACCCAGGAGAAATCAAATGACCATCGTTCTCATTTCTTTTTGTATAGCCCTTACATCCATCGCACTGATGGTATTAAAATATATGATTCAAATAACTACACGCAATCCAAATAACATTATTGCAATTTGGATGGGACGAATCGCAGCATTCAACATCGTCACAGGAATGCTTGGCTTTATTGTCGGAACAATCAATACACCAACCGCACCACTATTAATTGTCGATCATCTCGTAACATATACATCTCCCCAAGTCATTGTCCCCCCTATGAAACCTGTACCAACTCCACCAGTTACCCCAGAATCGGCTTGGCAACATGAACAAGAATTGTTAAAAGCCGCCAAATAATTTCACCTATTGACACCATAGCAAGGGTGTGATACACACGTCCATCCACCCACACGAGAAAGAGAACCGCCATGTTTGACGCCCTCAAAACCAAAGTGCAGACTCAATTTCGTGGTATGTGCAATAACGAACTATTCGTAGTTCAAACTGAAAAGAATGAACTGTTTAATGCATATCTTGCCGCTCTGCCCGAAACAGATCGCCAGGAACATAATTGCAATTGCTGCAAATCTTTCTTGAACCATTACGGAAATATTGTCATAATCAAAGACAATTTGATCCAGACTATTTGGGATTTTCAAATTGATGGACTTTATAGCGATGTTCCAAATGCTCTCCGAGATTTGATTCTAACCAAAGCAATTGAAAATCCATTTTTGAGTAAAATTGATAAACTCGGAACCGATTTCAATCGTCAACGGTTGGAAAGTGGCGAAGTTATTCGTTGGGGACATTTTTATGTCGCTCTGCCAAAGGAAATGGTTAATAAATCAGCAGATTCACTCGATACTATTCTTGGAAATTTGAGAACTACCAAGGAAGTATTTGAGCGCAGCCTGAATACAATCACGCAAGAAGCAACCGAAACTGTACTGGAATTAATTGCACAGAATATTCTCTATCGTGGTAGAGAATTTGAAACAATGCTGAAAAATTTCTATCAGCATCAACTCAAATATGCAACGTTGAACAATAAAGATCTCTATGCTTGGGCAAATTATAAAGATGGTGGACGAATCCGCAATACTGCCATTGGAACATTACTAATTGATCTTTCCGAAGGGATGCCTCTTGAACAGGCAGTTCGGAAATACGAAGCAATTATGGCTCCTGCCAACTACAAGCGCCCAACCGCGCTTGTTACCGAAAGCATGGTGAAACAAGCTCAAGCAAAACTCACTGAACTCGGATTGATCAATTCTTTGAAACGGCGTCATGCGACCGTTGATGATATTCCTGTGACTAATCTATTGTATGTTAACAGGACTAAAAAGAATTTGTCAGTATTTGAGGAAATGGCAGCAGAAACTCCTGTCAATCCCAAATCTTTGCGAAATGCAAAAGAATTGTCATTGCAGGAATTTATTGACAGTTTGTTGCCAACCGCAACATCTGTTGAATTCTTGCTGGGTAATAATAACAATTTTGTGAGTTTGTTTGCACCGGAAGATGCCGACGCTCCAAATATGTTTGCTTGGTCAAATCCAATCTCTTGGACATATCAAAACAATTTGACCGATACAATCAAAGAAAAAGTGAAAGAAGCGGGAGGTTCCGTTACCGGAGAGTTGCGAATTTCTTTGGCTTGGTTCAATTATGACGATCTTGATCTTCATGTAATTGAACCAGATGGTAATAAAATTTATTACAGTAGTAAACGTTCATACCGTACAGAAGGATTTCTTGACGTTGATATGAATGCAGGATCAGGAAATAGCCGAAAAGCAGTGGAAAATATCACATTCCCAAACAAACACAAAATGTTGGAGGGTGAATATAAAGTTATTGTACACAATTTCGCCAAACGCGAAAACAGAGATATGGGATGCAGCATTCAAATTGAATGCCAAGGTAAT
>CAIOOC010000266.1 GCA_903859795.1 uncultured Bacteroidia bacterium | reverse complement strand
TGTTTTTCATTTCGGGAATCAATTCGTGTAGAATTGAATAGTCTAAATATCAGCATGCTCATGACCCCATGCTTGATTATGCATCATACCCCTTGAATTTCTTCCTTTCATCATTTTCCCCACGATCATATCGAACTTAAGTCGCTGTTCATCCGTAAGCTGAGCACGCAACTCCAGAAGATTTCTGACATGAATTTTTGCCATTTCAACCCGTAATGCGCCAAGCTTTTCGATATTTCTATTAATAGCATCAATATCCGGCTTATCGGCAGTTGTTAAACTTTTCTGATGGGCCATTATTTCTCCAAGCTCATTACGTATTGGCTGTAATTGCTTCTGTATGGCCATACGGCTTTGCTTAAACGACTCCTTCTGCGCATCGGTTAGGTTAAGTGATTTGAATGGACCACTCTTTTGACCATCCTTCATTCGCATCTCGCGATTATGCCTTTGAAACTCTTTTGTCGGAACATTTTCTGTTGGCTGTGACATCAGTAGAGTTGATACACTCATCAAAAAAACAACACCTAAAATTTTTGTTTTCATACCTGTAATTTTAAAAATCCAATTCAGAACTATTACTGAAATTTCCAATTGGATTCACCTCAAATTAAAAGGTTTAACTTGTGTTGAAAAATCAATATTTGTTATGATTTGTTGACATATTTTAAACTGATAAGGTATATGCTCGCTATTGGCTACTGACATCTGGCTTGTATACTTTTAATCAGATTGACTTTTAATCTTAAGTTTTGTTTGGAAGGTATACCCGATGGTGAAAATTTTCTGCTAGTCGCAAGAAGCAAGTCGCCAGCTGAACTCTATAAATAAACATATTTGGCAAATCAAGCTTTTCTTGCCGTGATAAATCCAATTATCAGGAGTAAATATTAGGAATAAACTGCTCCTGGATTGAATTCGCAAAGATCTGCGCAATCTCTTTTCGTTCAAAGCCCAGTTTCTCGCCAAAATCAAAGATGAAATTAAGTTCACTGTCTGAAATAGTGCTGTCTGCAATGATAATGTTTATCATATATTCCATCATCATGTTTTTCTCGCCAGGATTAATTTCAAGCAGTTCTTTTACCGAATTTTCAAAGAAGAGTTCAATTTTGTTTTCATCAATCATCTCTTTCAGAGTCTGTTTCGGGAATACTGTAAAAGCTGACAGCTCATCGATGATTGCATTATACTCGTCAGGTTCGATGGCCTTATCGATGCCGGCCACTATCAAACCGGCAGATGCGATAAAGCAGGTTCGATGGTAATTCAATGGTGAATTGCTAATCACCATCAGGCTTTGAACCAAATCTGAGATACTGTCATCAAGCAGCTTGTCATGAATTATCTCTTCTCCCTGAAGCAGGTTCTTGTACAACTCAGACTTCTCAAATAACTCAACTGCCTTAATTCTGATCGGATTTATCGGATGTGACAACAGGTTTCCTGAACCAGTCTCCTTGAAATATTTCAGAATCTCCTCGTTTTCAACGCTGAAGGCTTTCGGATCGAAATTAAGCCGTTCAACGCTAAGACCAGAAGCCATCTTAAAAAAACACGACAGTACCTTATCCAGCTTTCCGCAAGCCAAAAATCCAAACCTGTCGGCGGTAAGCTCTGACAGTTTATCCCACACTGCAATCTTATGTTGCATCATTAAAGGCGTTTCGGCCTGATCGACAAAAACGAAATCCAATAACTGAGCAATGTTGGCATTGTTGCTGATCAGATGTCCGATTTCATGACCGACAATAAATTTCAGTTCATCGTCGTCTACCTTATCAATAAGGCCAGAATTAATATTTATAATATGACTCTCATCCGGTTCAAGACGTGAGACAGCGAAAGCATTCAACTCTGGATTATTTGTGATGAAAAACTCAGTAGATTCTTTAAAATCAAGCTTATTCATCACTTCAATAAAACTGCTATAAAGACGTGGCGCAAGTTTATCGTTCACCTTAAAACTATGACCCTGAAGAATGTTTTTAAAATAGTTCTCAGTCTTTTCGACTTTGGCTTCCCTGAGTATTGTTTCAAGAACTTTTCCCTGGATCTGCTGATAAAGTTCCTGCCCGATCTGAATTTCCAGAGGAATCCGAATGGCTTCGTGGTTCATAGGAGTAAGTGCATAAATAATTGAACAAAATCAAATATAATTTAAAGATAGTCAAAACATATATTTAATTACAAAAGGATATCCTTTTCTTGTTCACAAATGAATATTTTCATTCCACTACCTTAAAACTTCTTGTGCAACTGTTCCCTAATTCATCAACAATGAGCAGTTTATGATTTCCAGGAGAAGGGGACGCTGCTATCTGATGAATTTCTTTGGTCGTTCCAAGGAAAGTTTCATCCAGATGCCAGAAAATTGTAGCACCGGGCTTTCGATGGGCTGCCTGAAAAATCACCTCTCCCCTATGACCATTGTTGATTTTGGGGAGATAAACCATTAAACGATCATCCGGATAAATCAGTTCAACCATTTGAATTTCATTTCGCTGATTACTACCCGGTAACCATGCCGGCAATGTTCTGTATGCCGGGTGTGATTTCCGGTAATAATATTCCATCCCTGGAGGCAGAATAAACCAGTTTTCATTAACAATCTGATTTTGCGGATAACAGTTCCCATTTACCAGATATTGACGATTAGCATCCAAATGAATTTTTATATGATACGGGCAGGGAGAACTGCTAAGGCATGACGCCGGAACCATCAATGTATCAGTGTCAACACAATTTATTGAGGCCCTGTAACCGCTTACGTGACAAACTGCCGCAGGCATCATACCTGAAAGTGGTTTTTCAAACCAATGATCCGCATTTAGCAAAGAGCTCAGATCAAAAAGTATGGGCGCGGCGGCTGTACCTCCTGTAAGCCCGGGTCGACCTTCTCCATTGGCATTTCCTACCCAAACACCAATTACATATTCAGTGTTCACCCCTATTGCCCAGGCATCGCGAAACCCGAAACTTGTTCCTGTTTTCCATGCGAGTCTGCCAGATGAGGACAATTGCTGCCAGCCTGACTCCTCCTCAGGTCTGTTTAGTTCAGTCAACGTGTTAAATGTCTGCCATATGGAAGCTGCATGAAAAATAAAATTACCATCTGGTATAACTGATCTTTCCACACCTGGGACCAAACTAACCGGATGAAAATCACCAGAATGATAATTGCCGGTGCGATTAAACCTATTTAGCACTCTGGCCAATGATCCATAAGCCGATACCAGCTCACTAAGGGTTGCCTCTCCACCGCCAAGAATCAACGATAGTCCGTAAAAACCTGCATCATGATTAAACGTGGTTAAACCAATCCGTTTGAGAATATCAAGAAAGCGAACCGGTGTATAGCTTTTTAACATAAAAACAGCAGGAATATTTAGCGAATGAATTAATGCACCTGAAGCTGGTACTGCTCCCCGAAATTGCAAATCGTAATTCTGGGGGGTGTAACCTGAAAAATAAAGTGGCAGATCAGGTACAAGGGCATCAGGCATAATTTTGCCGGCATCCAGCATTGAGGTATAAAGAAAAGGTTTTAAAATACTCCCAGTGCTGCGACGGGCTTCGATCATATCAACTGCTCCGCCGTGTGGATCGTTCCAGTTTGAATTCCCGATATAGGCCAAAATCTTACCAGTTTTAATTTCAGCCACGATACACGCTGCATTGTTGATCTGATTACCCTTTAACTGGGGCATATGCTGGTCAATAATCCGTTGTGCTGCCAACTGCAAACTTCGCCGAATGGTTGTCCTGACAACTGTTTGTTTAGAATGGACATTCACCCGGTTCATCAGGTGGTGAGCCAGATCGGGCAATTGTTCAGGTTTTCCGGGCAACGGCTCAGAAACAGCCAATTGGTAGGTTGTATAATCTATTGTTTGATCCTTGAACAGGAGAAGTAATAATCTGTCTCTCTTGTGCCTGAGCTGTTCGGTATTTTTACCGGGAAATACCTGCGAAGGAGAGTTTGGCAATACGGCCAATCCCGCTGATTCTCCCCAGGATAGCTGATTTGCAGAACAATTGAAATAGCGCCATGCGGCGGCTTCAATGCCAACCACATTTCCACCAAAAGGGGCATGTGCTGCGTAGAGGGAGAGAATTTTATTTTTCGAAGTAGCTGACTCTAAACGTAATGTAAGAAATATCTCAACGAATTTTTCAACGATTGAACGCCTCTCTCCCTTGCGAGCAAGCCTTACAACCTGCATGGATAAGGTACTAGCTCCACTTACAATCTTCCCGGCGCCAATATTCTGGCCAACTGCCCTGACAATTGAAAACGGATCTATCCCGGGGTGAAAATAGAACTTCCGATCTTCGAAGCGGAGGATACATTTCCGGAATTTTTCAGGAACAGTATCTCCCGGCGGAAATCTCCATTGTCCGTCAGCAGCAATTTTTGCACCCAGAAGCATTCCGTCATTAGCCTCAATGACTACACTATAGGGTACCTTGAAACGAACGACAGGAATCAAAAAAAAAAGAAAAACAAGTGCAATAGAACTGCTGATAAATTTATTTTTACCGACTTTCCTTAAAATCTCTTTCCTGTTAATAAGTCTCACGAATATATTTTGATTAACTTGCCTAAGATAAAATAATTGTAATGAACAGAATCCTCAAGTATAAAATATTTCACTTTGGTGAACCATAATGGATTAGGTTGCACTTGAAAACTTTAATGTCAGATTTTGCTGAATATTAATCAAATATATTAGAATCCAAGGAACTATTTTCCGACTACCACCTTCATTCCCGAATTATTCGCCGAAATGCTGTTGTTGTACATTGCCTCACATCCTACAGGTGGAAGATAGTAAGATCCTGCATAGGTTGCATTCAATTTTATCTTAAACTCCTTCTGTTCGTTTATTTTAAGAGTGAAATAGGTTAACACGCGATCATCACGAATATCCCGATAATCAAATCTCGAATTTGCTTCACTTCCAAATAACCGCTCGTTGATTATCTCCCATCCTGAAGGGAAAATCTGAGTAAGAGCTAAATTTTCAATTTCAGTAAAACCTATATTTTTAATTCTTGCAATAGCTGAAAAGTCGGAACCTTTAGGGATGTTTGAAACATCAATAGGTCTGCCATCCAAAGAAACAAAGATTACATCAAGTTTTAAACCACTTTGCTTAGAGGGAATATCAACATTCTGGGGGATTCCCTTCTGAATAATGGTAATATACATTTCAGATTCCGAGAGATTTTCAACTTTAAGCGGATTTTTACCTTCAAAAATGGGAAGTTCTTTTGTATATGCAATTTGCCCAATCGATATATCTTCGGGGTTTCCGGCAAGTGTCAATCTGAATTTATTCCGACTATCAGGTTTGTGCTCTTTCCCTGCAAACTGCGACATGGCCAATAAACAAGATGCTGTTGTTTGGGTACTCATCCATTGGTCACTGCAAAGTTCAGCTGAAATTGATTTAGCAACATTAAGCGCTTCTGTTTTTTTCTTGAGTAATGTCAGTGTTTGAAGCAGGATAGCCCGATCACGCAATGTAGAACCAAAAGTCAGACCTTCATTTTGATATTCCACAGGTTCCAATCTGGTCATATCAACGAGTTGTTCAGCAACTTCCGGTCGTGATATCAGGACATAGGCAGCGGCAAGTTCCCAGCGAGCCTCTACAGGTATTCCGGGAGTTTCCCTTAACCGGTTCATGGCTCCAATTGCAGGAGAATTCGCCAACGCAAGTGTATATAACCGGTAAGCCTGGTCCAGGATCATTCCGCGATCACTAAGCTCCTTGTGCCAAAGATTTGCACCGCTTTTCTGAAAATTCAACCACCGCTTCTTTATTTCAGGAGGTATTGCAAAGCCAAGATTTTCAGCCTCCAGAATGAAATTTCCAGCCCATGAGGTTCCCCATAAAGAGGGATAATTATTTCCAGGCCAATAGGTAAAACTGCCATCAGCCAATTGAAATTTACGGAGATGGTCTATTCCTGCCCGAATATTCGATTCAACTTCCTCTTTCTTTTTCGAATCGAGAGTGACAAACTGATTGATTAATAGTTGGGCAAAAGCTGCAGACACAGTTTGCTCAATGCATCCATGCGGATACTCTATCAGGTAATCAAGCCGTTTCCCAAGATTCATGGGAGGTGCCGTCGAAATTTCAACGATCGTGGACCCTGTACCCTGAGCGCCAGGAGGAATCAATGTATAGGCTTTACTTTGACCTCCTTTTACAATGTCAGTCTTACTGGTTACAATCGCAGGATTTGGATTCCGAACATCAACCTCTACATTATAAACAGCTTTTTCTTTTGATGAACGGGCTATAACTGTGATAACTCCTTTCCCGGTTTTGTTTCCTGTCCGAAGACTGAACCGGATATCCTTTTCTCCTGGTTCAGCAAATGTCATATTTGTTTTATCTGTCTCATTAACAGCAAATAAAGAGTTGTGAGTTACAGCTACCTCCACATCCTTTATTGAATTTCCCTGAACAAAAACTGAAACCGGCAATTCAATCGTTTCGTTTATTCCCACAACGCGTGGTACTGTTGCAAGTATCATCAATGGATCACGTACAGGAACCGATTTCTCTGCCGAGCCAAACGCATTATCCGAAGCTCCAACAATCATCAAACGGACTGACCCGGTGTATTGAGGCAGAGTGATAGAATGTGACTTCCTGTCATTCCTGCCCAGGGAAAAAGGTCCGATAAACTTTACGATCGGTTTAAATCGCTGAGCCTTTTGTTTGGAAGGATCTGGTAACTGATCACTTCCGCCAATGGCAAAAAGCTTTTCAAGTTTACCTCCATAAGCACCCAATACATAATCAAACAGGTCCCACGTTTTAACCCCAAGAGCTTCCCGTGTAAAAAACGTATTCCATGGTTCAGGTGTTTTATAGCCTGTGAGATCCAACAACCCCTCATCGACAATGGCCAGTGTGTAATTCATTTCCTGCCCGTTCTTTTCAGTTACTTCTACGGTAAAAGGCTGTTGTGATCTGAGCTCTTCCGGCATCTTTATAACCGGAAGTATATGTGTTTCGGGATTTTCAACCATAATGGGAATCACGCCGTACAACCTGATTGGACGATCATTGACTGTTTGTCCGTGAGGCTGAAGGTACGTAATTGACAAATAAATATTTGGTGCCATTTCAGGCTTTGCCTTAAATTTCACCCGCGTTTGGGCCGATTTGGTGTCAATCCAGAATTTATCTAGTATGGTTGTACCATTTTCAATCGAGATAAATGCTTTGCCATCCTGAGAACTTGGGAAGTTAACGGAGATCTCCTCCCCTACTTTGTATTTTTCCTTTTCTGCTGAAAAACTCAGCATGGTTGCACCACCCTGCATTCCGGCCGAACTTCCGTAAGGCCAATCGAGATAAACAGTTCTTGAAACGCTGTGTCCGTCAGGAAGTTTAGCAATAAACAGGTACCTGCCCCAATTTTCGTTTGAAACAGTAAAATTTAGTAATGCTTTTCCGGAAGTGGTAGATAATTTATGTGATAAAAATGGCTTATATCGTTCCTGTGTCACATAATTAGCCAGATAATCCTCTGAAGCGTCCCACCACCATCTCCAATCAATTTTATACGCAGTAACCTCAATTACAGACTCGGTAAGGTTGCCAACAGGATCAACAACTACCATCTCCAAATCGTTAACTTTGGCGCAAGAGAGCATTAAACGTGACGGATCTTCATCCGGAAACCTTATACCCACATATTTAGGGAAAGGTGAAACGGGTTTATTAAACTGTGAAATACTGAAGTCTCCACCCGGTTCAAAAACACGTGTTGTAATTACTGCCTCGAGTTTACCAGGGGCGCTGTTTAATGCACCTAAATTAACCGGGAACGAGACCTCCCCGCTCTCGTTCAGTTTACCGTCAAAGATTGTCTGGTCGGCAGATTCAAATTTTGCAATCTGGCTATCAAACGAATAATTTGAGAATTTAGGAAATGTAGTCTTCCCTTTCCTAAGAGATATATCAACTTTTGCCTTTAAAAAGGGAGCAATGGCACCATGTAACCAATTCGCATTAAGAGTTGCTACCTGGTTTTTAGTCCCTCCCTGTAATTGTTCTGCAGAGGTATTAAACTGTAATTTAAGCCGGTTGGGTTTTACTGTCTCAATTCTAACCCTCTTAGTAAATTCAGCTCCCCCAACTTTTGCAACCAGACGCCAGTTACCGGTAGGTGCGTCAGCTTTTGTCGCAGTTTTAAGTGTTGTTATATTGCCATTTAAAGGCAGAACGATCTTTTGTTCTAGTTGCTCTGTCGGGGAGTATAATTCGAAAATAACAGGGTGTTCAGGAGCCAGTTTATGGATCTTGTCCTGAATGATCAAAGAGATAAATAAAGAATCTCCGGGTCGCCATACGCCACGTTCACCATACAAAAAACCTTTTAACCCTTTTTGAACCTCAGTACCGCCAACATCAAAACGGCTGAGCTGTAATGAAACTTCATCACTGACTTTAAGATAGCCAATATCAGCACCGCTTTTGGCTACAATAAGAAAAGGAGTTCTGTCAATTTTTAAATTAACAATGCCGTTTTCATCAGTTTTGCCTGATGTAATAACCTGCGACTGGAAATCATAAACGGTGATCTCGGTTTCGGGTTGTTGCTGAGCATTTAACAGGTTTGTTGCTACTACCAGAAGTTGGTTATCGATTCCTTTTTTGGCAATCAGTCCTAAATTTGATGCAATCACATTCTTTGAAACATTTCTATTCTGGAAAAAATAGGCAAGTGTACATGGATTATCCCGATTCTTCCAGTCATACTTATCACCTTCATACTCATTCCAGCTTTCATCTTCATCAAAATAGCCCGCGGATAGCCATTGCTCATCATTTTGGGGAATATCGTTCTTCGGGATTCGTTTTATCATTGTATCAGCGTTACAGGGATAAAGTGAATATTCGGGACGCATTGTAAGCTGCACCTGATAAATAGCACCCGGTTCAACCTTGATTAGATCATTAATTTTAAAACTGTATGCACTCCATTTATTCAAAACTCCGGCATGTATTCCGGTCAGTGGAAGTACCCCGCGATATACCGGTCGGCCAACATTTTTTAACGAGTTGTACTCATCCAGATTGTTGGACTGAAAGAATTGATGGTAATTATTGGTAAAAATCTTCACTATCCGGATTCCCACTGAACTTAGGTTTACAGCCTCAAAAGGTATCACCATTCCGTCCGTGGCAGGAACAATGTTTCCTTTGCCTACAAATTTAATAGCCGGCTTCTCCGATTGAAGTGAAACGGTAACTCTTTTATTATTCCCCAATCGATTGCCAGTCAGATTTTTTAACCCTCCAAATATTTCAAGGTCATGCCTTCCGATAACCTCCTGACGAGGAATAAGCCTGACTTTATTATCTTCAACTGAGACCTCAAAGTCGATTCCCTGCATCATAAACAGTCCGTCCGTCTCCTGATCAGGATCTATCGGATCAGAAAAGAGCAGTTCGATGTTCGGCGAGGATCCTGAAAATGCCTTTATATCCAGCAAAGAGAAGTCATTCAAAGCTGGAATAATAACATCCTGATCACTCTGCCGGTCAGCATTTATAGGCTTTCCGCTCCATCTGATCTTTACCTTTCCCGGATCTGCAACACGTTTTACCTGTTGAATTCTAAATCGATGGTCAGTACGATTTCCATTGTGCATCCATTTTACAGGTAATTCCCCTCCTGACTGATCTGCCTGAATAATATGTTCTGCTTTTTCGGCGTTAAAAATGTCACTTGTTACCACCGTTCCTGAAATCTCAGTTTTCATCTCTCCGTTCACACGATAACTTCTGATACCATCGAGGATAACACCATAATCGGCAGCCATTGTTCTGACCTGAAATTCAAATTTCCTGAGGTTTTCAGGAACAGTTCTTATTTTGTCAAGGTTTAGTATTACCTGATAGACCAGGCCAGATTGCAAAGGTTTTTCGGGATGAAAAGTGAGAATGTGCCCTTCAGATAGGACTGATTTGCCATGAACTTTTGGATTCATTTGGATAACATCTGGCGGAATTTGATCCCCGCTTGCATGATTTGGAATTAAATTCAGGTTAATCCGAATATCCTCGTTAATGCTGATAATCCCTGAAGTATAAGCTGAAATGTATTCGGAGTAGGAAACTGCATTCGAAAGAGTCCTTTTGTTGCCTTTATGACATCCTGTCAGAATAAAGGTAAACGCAAATAACAACGTGAAAAATAAAGTACGGGTCATAAGTCATGAGGTTGGTGGAGTGAATATTCAATGCATAAACTGTCTCAAATAATGATCAAATATATCATTTAATTTAACTGGAAATTTTAGGAGAGTAACCCTAATTCAGAAAATAGTTTATCATATCCCTTAAAATATTTCAAAAGTAGACTGTAGCAAAAAAACTCCCGCCTTGTTTGCAAAACGAGGCGGGAGTGAAAGATTTATACCTTTTACGGAATTAATAGTTTAATGGGAACAAACCACCATAAAATACATCAATATAAATGATTTATCCCATCACGTTAAACAGGAACAGATACAGTGATTGGCTCAATTACAGTGTGAAGATCTTTAAAGTGCTGGTTCTTTGGATCATTCAATATCGAACCAAGCATCTCCATATCAGTTACTTCAATGACCAAAACCACAGAATTGGGATCACTGCTATCCTGGAATGTTTGAAAGCCGGATGCTGCAGGTGCAAATAGTTTTACCCTATCCGCATGGCCTTTTAGCCATGTTTCAAAATCACCGACTTTATGTCGGGCTACTACTGTTGGCATGATTACTTTATTTTAGTTTATAAAAATTAAAAAACTGATACCTAGAATCAATAAACTCAATATTAGCATATTATAATTTCAGGATCTGAAATTTGCATTTTACTAGAAGGAGTCTGGTTTAAAGGTAATCAACGTTTAAAAAAACAAACTAAATTGTTTTTAGTTCAAAGCCGCGCAGGCCCTGGCACATCAAACCATTTAGTTACCAATTCAACATGCTTGTAATTTTGGATATAGGATATTGCCTCAGCAGGGTTTTGGGCAATGAAATAAGTCGATTTATAATCAACTTTTGAGAAAGATTCAGTATAGGCCCTCTCGAACTGATCGAACAGAGAATTAAAAAATCCATCAGTATTGATGAATACTACGGGCTTTTGATGATATTGAAGCTGCTTAAGGGCAATTACTTCAAGGATCTCTTCAAGTGTTCCAAAACCACCCGGAAGGGCAATAAATGCGTCGGAGCGTTTACGCATCAGGTATTTACGGTCACGCATATTGGGTGTGACAATATTTTCGTGATCGCGTGGCGAAGAGAGTTTTTTATTATGAATAGATTCAGGGATAATTCCAAGAGAAAAGGCGCCTGCCTCCCGGGCAGATTCTGCTACGGTATGCATCAGCCCAACCGATGCGCCGCCATAAACAAGAGAATGATGATTTTCACCTATGAGTTTTCCGAGCTCCTGTGCTGCCTCAAAGTAGATCTCAGGAATAGCATTGCTGGAGGAACAGAAAACACAGATGTTCATAAGTAACTAAATTAAAAATTTGACAATTGGTCAATTTGACAGCTGGTCAGAGAATTAAGCAGGTGACTTTTCAAATCCTGAAGAGTCACCCGCCTATTAAACCTTTGATATATTGAAACTTATTTAAATATCAATATTTGCGTATGTCGCATTATCTTCAATAAACTTCCGGCGTGGTGGGACGTCGTCACCCATCAGCATTGAGAAAACGTGGTCAGTCTCTGCCGGGTTTTCAATCTGAACCTGGCGTAATGTGCGTGTTTCAGGATTCATAGTAGTATCCCAGAGTTGTTCCGCATTCATCTCTCCAAGACCTTTGTAACGCTGTACGTGAAGCGCCTTCTCATTTCCTCCGGCCCACTCTTCTATAAGTTTGACACGTTGTTGTTCCGTCCAGCAATACTGCTCCTGTTTTCCTTTTTTCACCAGGTAAAGAGGTGGTGTTGCAATATAGAGATATCCGTTCACAATAAGGTCATACATATATCTGAAGAAGAAAGTCATGATAAGAGTCGCAATATGAGATCCATCGACGTCCGCATCGGTCATAATCACAATTTTATGGTACCGAAGTTTAGAAAAATTCAATGCTTTCTGATCTTCATCAGTACCTATAGATACCCCTAGCGCGGTATAAATATTACGGATCTCCTCGCTGTCAAAGACACGATGGGTCATCGCCTTTTCAACATTGAGGATTTTACCCCTGAGGGGCAAAATAGCCTGAAATTTCCGGTCGCGTCCTTGTTTGGCCGTACCTCCTGCCGAATCTCCCTCGACAAAGAACACTTCGCACAAACTTGGATCCTTTTCCGAACAGTCAGCTAATTTTCCCGGCAATCCTCCACCGGTAAGTACACTCTTCCGCTGCACCAGTTCGCGCGCCTTACGTGCTGCGTGACGTGCTGTTGCAGCAAGTATAACCTTGTTCACAATAATCTTGGCCTCTCGGGGATGCTCTTCAAGATAATTCGCAAGCATTTCGCTAACAGCCTGATCCACTGAAGCGCTAACTTCCGAATTTCCAAGTTTTGTCTTTGTCTGACCCTCAAATTGCGGTTCCTGTACCTTTACAGATAAAACGGCAGTCAAGCCTTCACGAAAGTCATCACCGCTTATTTCAAATTTAAGCTTCGATAACATTCCGCTGGTATCAGCATAAGTCTTTAAGGTACGTGTCAGGCCCCTGCGGAAACCAGTCATATGTGTTCCACCCTCAATTGTATTGATGTTATTTACGTATGAGTGGATATTTTCTGTGAAAGAATTATTATAGCACATAGCAATTTCAACCGGAACATCATTTTTTTCGGTTGAAATATGGATCGTTTCCTCGATGAGCCTTTCACGGGTACCATCAAGATAATCAACGAATTCGGCCAGTCCTCTTTCAGAAAGAAAGAGTTCATGTTTTAAAGAGCCATTCTCTTCAACAATCCGACTATCGGTAATTGAGAGACGAATACCGCTATTCAGGAAAGAAAGCTCCCTTAATCTTGCGGAGAGAATATCATACTTGAATTCCGTTGTGGTAAAAATTGTATCGTCAGGGACAAAAGTGATAATAGTACCGGTCCTGTCAGATTCACCGATGATTTTCACGTCACCCTGCGGAAACCCTTTTTCAAATTCCTGTTCCCATATTTTTCCGCCGCGATGAATTTCAGCGCGGAGATATTTGGACAATGCATTCACGCAAGAAACGCCAACAC
Organism: uncultured Bacteroidia bacterium; assembly: GCA_903859795.1. Taxonomy (GTDB): domain Bacteria; phylum Bacteroidota; class Bacteroidia; order Bacteroidales; family Prolixibacteraceae; genus JAAFHB01. The sequence continues at coordinate 665 of CAIOOC010000266.1, read as the reverse complement.
CATGTAATCCACCGGAAACCTTATAACTCTCTTTATTAAACTTTCCGCCGGCATGAAGTACAGTTAAAACAACTTCAAGCGCCGATTTATTCTCTCCGGTATGTAATTCCGTAGGAATTCCCCTGCCATCATCAGTAATTGTTACAGATCCGTCAGTATTAATGACCACTTCAATATTTTGGCAGTAACCAGCCAATGCTTCATCGATGGAATTATCGATCACCTCATATACAAGGTGATGCAACCCTTTGATATTTATATCCCCGATGTACATGGCAGGACGTTTCCGTACTGCTTCCAGACCTTCCAGCACCTGAATACTGTCGGCACCGTAACTTTCAGGTTCGTTAGTCAGCTTATTTTCTAAATCACTCATTATTAAAAGAATTATATTTAAAACACTAATGCAAAGCTGCCTGATTTTTTAAAATCAGCAATTATTTGTAACCTCAAAATGGGGAATTAATCCTAAGCTCCTTTCTCATGGTGTGAAATAGCTGCTCAATTTTGACAGGTTTGCAAATATAATCAAAAAACCTTAACGGGAGAAAAAAAAGAGATGAAATTTGAAGAAAATAAAAATATAAAAAATCATCTATATATCTGAATTTCAATAAAAAAGCCTCTCAGTTAAGGGAGAGACTTTTCAGATAAACAAGATCTTT
>CAIOOC010000265.1 GCA_903859795.1 uncultured Bacteroidia bacterium | reverse complement strand
TGTTTTTGCAATTCTCGATGAAAGCATACTTCTACTGGAAATACTTTTAGGCGGGATGCTGATGAATAATTCGTCAGGCATGATTGAAATTTCGTTACCGTCACTAATAACCATCAGGCTTTTTCAGATAATCGAAGATATTCATAGTGAAAACGGTGATAAAGAGAGTATCACTAAAAAAATTATTGAACACCACAAATTTGAGTCCCATGGCAAATTAGAACAAATAGTAATATTGAGAAACAATGCAGCCCATCACGTTTCTATTACAATGGAAGACTTGAACTTTTTTTTTACTTTTCTCATTGAATATCTCGAAAAACAACCTAGTCCGAATAGATTAAATCCTATCAAGGAATCTCCTCCCAATGTCTTAAATACATCGGAAAGCATTATTGATCCCAATAAAAGATATACCTCTGTCATAATCAAAAAAAAGTATGAATGCCTATTGATCTCAAAAAGTGCAGAAGAGTTACAAAAAGATTTTGCCATGAATCGTAATTTGCAATGTTTTGAAAGGAAAATCATGAAGGATGAGCGCGCCATTGAGGGGGCTTCTGTCGAATTTGAGGTAAAACCAGGCGCAGAAGAGACTTTTATAGCTATCAACGTTACTTTTTTATAACCGACCGATGTCTTTATTTAAAATAAATAGAAATGGCCATTCTTTTCTGGTAATCTGGAATAAGGAAATTCCAAATAGATTATTTGGAGAAGAAATAAGTATTTCAAATATATCTATTGGATTTGACTTGTTAAAAGACGATTCCGATTTTGTAATTATCCTTGCAGAACTCACCTGGAACAGTAAAAAATACTCCGACTTTTACGGCTTTGATATTGCATGTGAACTTCGTTTAAAGCATAGGATTCTTGCCCCAATTATTATGGTTTCCTTTTTGCCGGAAAATTTTTTCAATGGTGACACTCGGTATAACATACTAAAAGCAAGGGGAACATCATTTTTGCAATTACCGTTTGATTCCGATTCATTGGATAGGATTTCGAAACAAACTCGCGCTTTGACTCCTTCATCTCTCGCAGACATATCAGTCCTTTTACTTAATCCGCGCCACCTGATCGACCGTTTTACCCATGATATCAGGTATGAGTTAGGTCATGATACCTTGAAAGCTAAAGCAACAACTATTTTGGCCGATCTTCCTGATCAGTTCAAAAAATCAACCAAATGGGAAAAGCTAATTGAATCTCTCTCCGAAAAGAACATCTCAGAAGAAGAATTTTACTTGAGGAAAAAAGCGATTATATTAAAATTGAATACTACACTTCTACTGGAAGGTTCAGATCCACAAAATACAACAAAATATAAACTCCTTCTTTTGGAGGATAACCTGGAAGATGCCGAAACTATCAGAACAGCCTTAAACCCATTTTACGAAATTACCAATGTAACAAACGGTGAGGACGCAATAAGGATCATAGATGAGGATTTAGAAAATCACTATTGTGCTTTGATATGCGATTGGCGTTTACTAGTTCCCGGAACAGATAGACAACAGCAGTGGCAGGGTTATGAAGTCATGGAATATGCTTCAAAGAACAGGTTTTATGCCCTCTTTTCCCTTACCTCTCTCGATGAGGATTCCCGAAAATATATTTCGCCATACATATCGTGCACATACACCCCTTTAACTAAAGATTTTGAAAAAGGGAATGGCTTATGGCTGATTTATATGCCTATTATTAATCAGAAAATCGAAGAAAATCTTGCCGTAATCGCGGGGTTGCCTACAGGCGAAGGATGGTACAAACAGGATAAAGCCGATTACAAAAAAGACGCATCAGGTAATAAATCTGCATCCAAAAAATCATTTGCATCTTTTCATCAGCAGTATATCGAGAAAAGGAACAGTAACTCGTTTAGGAATTGGAATAATGAGATTTCGGATCTGGCCAATCGGATGTGGGCTTACTACAAAAAATCACTCTCTTCTGAACCTGACAGAAGCTTACAGGATATCGCTGCAAAATGGGGTATTGAACTAAACAGAAACGTGAAAAACGTTTTAGTGATCCGGAGGTTATACCTCGCTTTATGGTACAGCCAGTCACGTCTTGAAATCACGATCAGGATTAGTCTTCAGGAAAGATTCCAGGCAATCGAAAATCCTGTACTAAACATCTATTCGGTTTTGCGTAACCGGTACTGGAATGATCAAATTGCAAATGTATCCTCCATAGATATAGAAGATATATACAAGAAACTATTATCAGCTGCTAAGGCATTTGTAAGTCAGCTTGCACTCGAACCATCCTCCCTCCCATCAGGAATACTTCCGGAAGAGAAAGCGTGGCTGAATTCAATTGGTATTAATCTTAAACTAGGTAATGATGTCGATTATTATGGGAACACCTCCGAATGATAAAGTTGAAATCTTTAGGAAAGAAAATGTTTTAATTTGTTGGAATCCCGTTTTTAATACAAAAACAGGTGATTTTGCTAATGAATTAGAGAATAATGGATTCTCGGTTGTAACTTCTTACAAGGATTTTAGAAAAAAATACAGGGAGAAGGTTCCGGTCGTTAAATCAAAAAAAGAATTAAAAAAAGAAGAATCAGATTCTGAAAATGAAAATAAGAAAGAATCTGACCAGGAATTGGTTATCTATAAATATGAAGGACTGGTTGTATTAAGCGAATTGAACTGGGGTCTCTCTACAGAATTCGAGAGTAAAACCTCTTCCCTTTCCGAAATGAGCGGGATTAAATTGGTCAAGGTATTGAGAACCGAAAAGCTGGATATACCGGTAGTTTTTGTCTCATTTCTTAGCAGGGCACAACAACTCAAATTATCTACATTAAATGAGATTATTAGCACTCCTGCTTTGGGACATTTCTACGAACGATTGCCATCCACACCCGATTTATGGCTTAAAATTCTCAATAATTTCAAACAAAAAAAGCTTACAGAAATGGAGCTTAGGGATTTAGGCCATTTTTGTAAACCTGAATTAATGTTGAGCGAATTAAAACATGATTTATTAAAGTTTCTCGTCTTGGGCACCCACGATCGGTCAGAGAGGTTTTCCAGAGTGATCAAGAGAATTAACGATATCACAGGAGACTCAAACAGTTCAGAACTTAAGAAAATAGGCGAATTACCCAATAGAACTGATCTTGAGGTTGATTTTAAAATAAATCTGATAGGTTCTTTTATTGATGAATATATACGCAATTTAAATCCTGACATCTTACCCATCCCTTTCCCTGAAAAATCAATCCGGGTTTTGTTTCTCGATGATGAATATGGTTCTGACCTTAGGCTTACAGAGTTAATTATGTTGATGGAGAAAAATAAGATTATCATAGTAAAACAACCATTCACAAATGTTGATGAGGCCTATAATGAAGTTGAAAAGGATACAGACAATCAAATTGATATAATTATTACTGATTATAGAATCTGGAATAAACCAATTGATGGGGAACCTCGACTTATAGAACAAATCCAGGGATATTCTTTTTTACAGAAATGTGCCAATTTACACCGAACATATACCTATGTCGTTCTTTCCGCGCTGGATCGGAATTTTTTGATGGAGAATATAAAACTGATAACACATACCTTATATAAAAATGGTGTCCTGGCAAATAAATACAGCAAACTTAATTTTATTGGTAATCTCATTGCTTGGGGGAATGAAAATCGAAATTCATTAGCAAGTGAAATAAGTGAAAATAAGGCATTTATAAAATGTTACAATTGGTATAGATCTAATTCAGGAAAATTTGAATTAGAGTCTAAAATAAATGACAAAACAATTGAAATTCTTAAGGACTTTGACAAGCGGGTTGTTCCTTATATACCTACGCCATGTTTGTATAAGAAAGAGAAGAACTGTAAAAAATGTAAGCTTTATTATGAAATCAGTACAAAAGAGTCTATAAAGTTATACTCGAAGGTTTTTAAAATAGATATTATCAAAAATATTACCACCAATTATCACGACAATTCAGAGGAATGGGATCCTTCTAATCAAACTCATGTCAGCAACCTTATAAACAAATTTGCCGCCAGACGTTTGTTTCTTTATTTTAGCAAAATTCTGAACAGTAAGGAATCCAGATGTGAAAAAACGAAGCAAATCGCTCAACAATTAGTAAAAAGTGGCAAATATGATCCGGAAGAAAAAAACTTCGAATTTAGAATTGATAAAGCAATTTGGCTAACCTTGGACTTAAAAAAATCGCCAGAGGAAATTGAGTTTCTAAAAAATCCTCCTCACTTGCAAAACACCTGAATAATATTGATTATTAAGACGAAGTTTCAGTTTTTTTGTTTTTAAGAACAAGGTTTTCCATTTTACATATATGGTTTGGCGATGTTATAGGTATGGCGAATATTTCATTTGTAAGCCTACAATTCTACATATAGTCAATTATATTAATATTTAGACTTACTTAATCTCTTTTGCTTCATTGTTTTAGTTTTCTTCACGAAGATTTTTAGTTTCTCGCACATTTACAAAAAGAGGATCTTTTTCTGGGGTTTGTGAGAGTCTCTCCCGGTCAGTGTTTACTGGTTGGTTCTGGCGGGCTACGCAATTTAGGGCGTTTCTCTTACATGTCAAAATATTTCTTCTTTCTTAATTCTCAAACTCATTTTTACATTTGATAAAATATTCACCAATAAGTTCAAATAGTACCAAATATTCCTCCATAGTCGGTTTGTCTTTAATTTGTAATGAATTAACGATGATTTTATCTTCGATAAGTTTCTGGGTTACTTCAGTTATTTTTAATTTATTAACCGAGGCATGATTTCC
>CAIOOC010000264.1 GCA_903859795.1 uncultured Bacteroidia bacterium | reverse complement strand
GATCCGTTTACAAAGATTGACAGTTCGTTGATTATGTTTAAGGAAAGCCGCGATTATTCCCTTAACTTTTTGAATCCAACAGGGGTATGTTTTAGTGAAGGGGAAATTTTTGTTGTCGGTGATCAAAAAATGCAAATTATCGAACCAACCGGAAAATTAGTCAGGGAAGTTAGTTTTGATAAGAAGCCGGGATGTGTATATGCGTCAAAAGAAAATATATATGTCGGGTTCAGGAAATCTCTTTTGCTGCTGAGCCGCGATTGTCAAAAGATCGCTGAATGGAGCTATTTCTCTGACAGTACAGTAATTACATCAATTTCCGTAAAAGCCGGGACAGTTTTCATCGCTGATGCAGGGAAGCGAATGATCAGGAAATTTAATCATGAAGGAAAGGCTTTAGGTGAGTTTGAAGGAAAATCGGGGAATGATCAGATTCATGGATTTATCATTCCCAGCCCCTATTTCGATCTCGCTTTTAATTCTGATGGCGAGTTATGGGTTGTCAATCCGGGTAAGCATTCACTTGAAAATTACACTATTAATGGAGAACTACGAACATGGTGGACCGCTTCATCTGTCAGAATAGAGGGTTTTAGTGGCTGTTGTAATCCTGCTCATTTTGCTTTTTTACCGGACGGGAGCTTCGTGACAAGCGAAAAGGGAACAGTAAGGATTAAAGTTTATAAACCTTCAGGTGAATTTCTAGGGGTAGTTGCAACTTCTTCAAAATTTAAGGAAAACGCTCAAGCTCCTGATCTGACTATTGATAATGAGGGTAATATATATGCCCTGGATATGGATAGGAAGCTGCTCAGACAATTTGTAAAAAAGTGAAACAATGAACAGAAAAGATTTTTTCAAACATGGCGGGCGTTGGGCTTTTTTAACCTGTATTGGACTGTTAAGTGTGTTTCTTAGCTACAATAAAAAGATCGTTACAACCGATTGTTCGGTCGTACCTTTTTGTAAGAATTGCGGTAAATTTGTAAAATGTGAACTTCCACAGGCAAATAAGCAACGAAGAGATGGAAAACGGTCGTAAAAATAGTCGTCGTGATTTTATACGGAAGGGGACCCGAATTTCACTCCTGATTACTCTTGGGGCAGTAGGAGGTATTGCTTCCAAACACCTTACACAGGAGAAGTATGTATGGCAAATCGACCCTTTCAAATGTACCCAGTGCGGAAGGTGTGCCACTTCATGCGTGATGACTCCTTCTGCAGTAAAATGTCTTCATGCATTCGATCTTTGCGGTTATTGTGACCTCTGTGGTGGTTATCTGAAACCCGATTCCAATAAGCGCTCAACAGCCGCTGAAAATCAACTGTGTCCTACAGCTGCAATTCAACGAAAATATATTGAAGAGCCTTATTTTGAATATGTTATTAATGAAGACCTATGTATTGGCTGTGCCAAATGCGTCAAGGGCTGCACCTCCTTCGGGAATGGCTCTTTGCATTTGCAGATTAACCACAAACGCTGTCTGAATTGTAATGAATGTTCGATAGCCAGGTTGTGCCCCTCCGATGCAATTGCCCGGGTAAAAGCCAGCACACCATATAAGGTAAAGGGGAGTTTCACAAAAGATAACAACGGATAACTATGAATAAATGGATCAGGATTTCGCTGATATTCACTTTGCTGCTTTACAGTCTGGCAGGGATGTCTCAAAAACAGCGATTCCCCAAACCTGAATTTGGTACCGGTTATCACCAGCCAACTCCTGTAACTCCTGAACCTCGAGCCCTTGCTCTTGAATATACCGATGTTTTTGTTTTGTTGATCGTTTTATCGCTGGCAAGCTGGATTGCGATCCGAAGACGTTCACGCAAAGAGATGCTTTGGTTATCGGTCTTTACATTAATTTATTTCGGATTTTACAGGGATGGGTGTATTTGTGCTATCGGTTCAATACAGAATGTGGCTCTTACGATTTTTGAACCGGGTTATGCGATCTCAATTACCACTTTATTATTTTTCCTGCTTCCGTTAGGTTTTACATTGTATTTTGGGAGAACCTTCTGTGCCGGGGCCTGCCCCCTGGGTGCCATCCAGGACTTACTCATTGTTAAGCCATTGTCGATACCTGAATGGCTTAGGAAAACTTTGGGACTGCTTCCATATCTTTATTTGACCCTCGCTGTATTATTTGCCGCCACTGGTACCGATTTTATAATTTGCCGTTATGATCCTTTTGTTGGGATTTTTCGGATGGACGCCGCGTTTCATATGGTTGTCCTGGGAATCGCTTTTTTATTAATGGGAATGTTTGTGGCCCGACCCTATTGCCGGTTTTTATGTCCATATGGAGTCATACTAAATTGGATGTCAAGATTTTCGAAGTGGCACCTGGCAATTACCCCGGCAGCATGTATCCAATGCCGGTTATGCAGCGATTCCTGTCCGTTTGATGCAATTGACTTCCCAACCGGTGAAAAGGAGGCTAAAAAAAGGGTATGGGGTGTGAACCGCTTTTTGGTTTATCTGCTGTTGATTCCGGCTTGGATTTTAATTGGCGGTTTTGCAGGATCAAAAGCTCACACCTGGATTTCAAAAGCAAATTCCAAAGTATATCTTGCCGAATTGCTCATTACAAAGCCTGAAGTGCGAAATGATGAGAAGAATCTGGATGTACAGGCATTTCTTAGTTCAGGTAAATCGATGGAAATACTTGTAAATGAAGCAAAAGAGATTCGGCGGAAATTCTATTTGGGAAGTTGGATAGCCGGCGGATTTATGGGTCTTGTCATTGGTATGACATTGCTAAACCAGGTAATCTTCAGAAGAAAAGAGGATTATCAACCAAATAAGGGGAATTGCTATAGTTGTGCCCGTTGCATAAGCTATTGCCCTGTCAGGAATTAATATTGCAAATTACATCGCTTAAATGGAAAATGATATTAAGCTGAAATTGTCTTTTAACATTGCCCTGGTTTCGGGTATTTTTTGTGTTACGGTAGCACTACTTCTGTTGCTTAATTTTATGCAGATGTCAAAAAGTAAACCGCTTGAAAGTAAGGCTCTTACTTCACTTGTAAACAGACTTGCACAGGAACCAAACAGTAATGAGTTAAAGCAGGAGATCAGGGATTTTGATCTTTTGGCCCGAAAAGCCTATTTTAATGCCAGGTGGCAAGTTAAAACTGGCGGTTACCTTTTACTCTTTGGGGCAATTATCCTGGCACTCTCGCTAAGGGTTTTTACAGATTTACGTTCCAGGATTGAAGAGCCTGTTATAAAGGATGATAACGAGTTTTTCAGCAGGATGATGGCGCAACGGTGGGTTCTAATAACCGGATCGGCTCTTATTTTATTAGGGCTTGGAGCGTCACTTGCATCTGTCGATCATCTTAAAAGATATTCGGTGGATGAGTCAATGGCAAATCTTAAAACTAATGATAATCAGGATAAAATTGAAATTATTCAGGTTGGACCGAATCCGGCGAATGTCGATACAGTAAAAATTAATGTTGCGAAGACAGGTACAAATCTGCAACTATCTGCCCCTTCTAAAGCTACAACGGTTAGGGCAATAAAAGTAGCATTTCCTGGTTTAAATGAGATAAAGGCAAATGTCCCCTCCTTTCGCGGTCCTTTGGGAAATGGTGTATTTTTTCAGAAAGGAACACCCGTATCATGGGATGCAGCTTCCGGAAAAAATGTGATATGGAAAACTCCGGTTTCGAAAAAAGGATATAATTCACCGGTTATCTGGGGAGATAAATTGTTTCTTTCAGGTGGAGACAATAAGACCAGGGAAGTATCTTGTTATGATCGGAATAATGGAAAAGTGCTTTGGAAACAGCCTGTTGACAAAATACAGGGGAGTCCGACTGCCGCTCCGAAGGTCTCCGAAGATACCGGATTTTCGGCCTCTTCGCTTGTAACGGACGGAAATAAAGTATATGCCATATTTGCCACAGGTGATATTATCTGTTTTGACATGGAAGGTAATCGCATTTGGGCCCGGAACCTGGGAGTACCTGATAATCATTACGGACACGCTTCATCACTGATTATGTGGAAAGACAAAATTTTTGTGCAATACGATACCAATAAGAGCCGGAAACTAATGGCATTAAAAGCTTCTTCCGGTCAGCAGGTTTGGGAAACCGTGCGGAAGGGGAAAATCTCATGGGCAAGCCCCATACTGGCTGATATTAATGGAAAATTTCAGGTAGTACTTTCGACAGATCCGATGGTTGCAGGTTATGATACAGAATCAGGCAAGGAGCTGTGGTCTGTTGACTGTATGAGCGGAGAAGTAGGACCTTCACCGGCTTTTGGAAGTGGTTTGGTCTTTGCCGCCAATGAATATGCAAAACTAGTTGCCATCGATCCTGCAAAAAATGCAAAGGTCTGGGAAAGCGATGAATATATGCCTGAAGTTGCAAGCCCTGTCACTGCGAACGGTTTACTCTTTATTGCGACAAGTTATGGTGTACTGGCCTGTTATGATGCTAAATCGGGAGAAAAATACTGGGTAAAGGAGGATGCTACAGGATTCTATTCTTCACCAGTAATCGTTGATAATAAGCTTTATACGTTTAATACTGCCGGTAAGATGAAGGTATTTGAAGTAGCAAAGAAAGAGAAAATATTAGGAGAGGGGAATGCTGCCGAAAAAGTTACAACTACTCCGGTCTTCAAGGAGGGGCGGATGTATCTGAGAACACCTAATTTTATTTATTGCATCGGTAAAAAGTAAGAATATAGGCTTATAACTCTACAATGATTGATTTGAACAAAATAGATCAGACTATTCAAGAGAAAGGCAGGACAAAAACGGCTCTGATTCCTATTCTTCAGTCAATTCAACGCGAATATAATTATTTGCCTGAAAAAGCTTTACGAAGAATTAGTGAAACAACAGATATAAATCCGGCTGAAATAATAGGTGTTGCCAGTTTTTACCATCAGTTCCGTCTTGCACCTGTTGGTGAACATATTGTCAGGGTTTGTGTTGGTACTGCCTGCCATGTTAAGGGTGCAACTCAGGTCTATGATTCCCTGCGACGAGCCTTCAACCTGAAGGAGGGAGAATACACGGATCAATTGCGCAAATATACAATCGAAAAAGTGAGCTGTCTGGGATGTTGTACATTAGCTCCGGTAGTTCAGATTGACCATATCACTTATGGGCATGTCACTTCAGATAAAGCGACAGACATTATTAAAGATTTTGAAAATCAGAGCAATAACAGGAAGAAGAAACACTTTCGCAATTCAGATGGCAGTGAAATTCAGGGTGAGATAAGGATTGGCCTGGGTTCCTGCTGTGTGGCAAGTGGGAGCAGCGATATAAAAGATGCTGTCGAAAACACTATCCATGAGACGGGTCTGAATGTAAAACTTAAAAGTGTAGGATGCGTCGGGATGTGCCACCAGGTACCACTTGTCGAAATCGTACCAGTGAAGGGTGAACCGACACTCTATTCTAAAGTAAAACCCGAAGATATCCGGCAAATTGTTTCTACACATTTTCAGCCATCAGGGCGTTTTTCAAGATTGAAAAACAGATTTATCAATGCTATAGAGAACATACAGACCGATCAGAAATGGAACGGTGTTGAACGTTATGAATTGGATATCAGGGAGAAACATGTCTCATCATTTCTTGGAAAACAGTTTCCGATTGCAACAGAACTTAGAGGCTTGATTAATCCGCTGGATCTTCATGAATACGAGGAGCATGGCGGATTCATGGCTCTTAAAAAGGTTTTTGGCGAATATACGCCTGATCAGGTTGTTGACAAAATCAAAACCAGTGGAATCAGGGGTCGGGGAGGAGCAGGATTTCCTACGGGGATCAAATGGGAACTTGTTGCAAAACAAACCAGTGAATTGAAATACCTCATATGCAATGGAGATGAGGGCGATCCCGGCGCATTTATGGATCGAATGCTACTCGAATCGTATCCCTACAGGATTATTGAAGGAATGATTATTGCCGCTTTTGCAACCAATACACGCGAAGGTTATTTTTATATTCGTGCTGAGTACCCCCTCGCAGTAAAACGAATCCGTGCTGCTCTTGAGATCTGCATTAATAATAACCTGATTGGTAATAATATACTGGGGTCCGACTTTAGTTTTGATGTAAAAGTATATGAAGGAGCCGGAGCCTTCGTGTGTGGAGAAGAGACCGCTCTTATCCAATCTATTGAGGGGAACCGGGGTTTTCCGTACCTCAGGCCTCCATTCCCGGCAGTAAAAGGTTTATTCGGATTACCCACCTTGGTCAACAATACCGAGACATTTGCACAAATCCCGTACATTATACGTGATAATGTTGACAGGTTTACACGTATTGGCACTGAGAAAAGTAAAGGAACAAAAGTTTTTGCCCTGGCTGGGAAAGTAGCAAGGGGAGGTTTGATTGAGGTCCCTATGGGAATGACCATCAGGCAGATCGTTGAAGAAATCGGAGGTGGTATTGCAAATGGCCGGACCTTTAAGGCCGTTCAGATCGGTGGTCCATCAGGCGGCTGTATTCCGGCAAGTCTTCAGGATACTCCAATTGATTATGAGTCACTTACGAGTCTTGGCGCAATGATGGGTTCAGGTGGATTGATCATCCTTGACGACACAGACTGCATGGTTGATATTGCCCGCTTTTTCCTTTCATTTACACAGGATGAATCATGTGGCAAGTGTACCTTTTGTCGTGTAGGAACTAAAAGAATGCTTGATATTCTGGATAACCTGACCCGTGGAAAAGGTAAACCCGGAGATCTCGAAAAGCTTGAAAAACTTGCCGACTGGACCAAAAAAGGGTCTCTTTGCGGGTTAGGCCGGACAGCTCCGAATCCCGTTTTGAGTACGTTAAAATATTTCAGGGAAGAATATGAGGCTCACCTAAACGGGATTTGTCCGACGGGTAAATGTGCCGCCTTGGTAAATTATTCAATTACTGATGATTGCATCGGATGTACACTTTGTGTTCAGCGTTGTCCCGTACAGGCAATTCCTTTTCAGCCTCATGAAAAACACCTGATTATTAAAGATTTATGCATTAAATGCGACGCATGTCGTCAGGTTTGTCCTGTAAATGCGGTTGTCGTGAAATGATTCTTTTTTTTGTAAATTTAGGTAGATTTAAGTCGAAAAAATTCTAAATGACGTTGTTTCAAAATAAATATAGGATTGAATCTACCCGATTTAAAGGATGGGATTATTCATCCAAGGGTTCGTATTTTGTAACAATTTGTACCCAGGATCGTGATAATTTGTTCGGAGGTGTTGTAAAAGGGAAAATGGAATTAAATCAATATGGTAATATCGTAAATCAATGTTGGTTCGATTTGCCTAATCATTATGAAAATATTAGATTGGACGCATTTGTTGTAATGCCTAACCACATTCACGGGATAATTATAATTGACAATAATATAATTAATTACCATGACGTAGAGACGGGTTTCAATCCCGTCTCTACCATCGTCCCTACCAATACCATCATCCCCCCCTATATAACGATACAAACAAAAAATCGCGATGGATTATTCGAATTTATTCGCGCATTGAAAACGTTTTCCGGACGTCGGATTAACGAATTACGTCAGTCACCTCGAAAAACAGTTTGGCAACCACGTTTCCATGATCATATAATCCGGGATAATGACGAATTTTACAGAATCAGGCAATACATTATTAATAATCCTATCAATTTTATCGAAGGTTAAATTAAATGGTCCAAATAAAAATAAACGGTCGGGAAACAATTGTTGAAGAGGGAACATCCGTATTAAAGGCCGCTGAGGCTGCCGGATTTACAGTCCCCTCAATGTGTTATAATGAAGAGTTGGGCCATTTTACTTCGTGCATGTTATGTCTTGTAAAAGATGCCTCCAATGGCCGGCTGTTTCCCTCGTGTTCTGTTACGATAACTGAGGGAATGTCTGTTATTACAGATGATGAAGAGATCAGTGAGGCGCGTCAGACTGGCTTGGAATTGCTGTTGAGTGAACATGTCGGAGACTGCCAGGGCCCATGTCAGGTAGCCTGCCCGGCACATATGGATATCCCTCAAATGAACAGGCTTATCGCAGCCGGCAAATTCGAAGCAGCATTAAGACTTGTTAAAAGAGATATCGCACTACCTTCAGTATTAGGACGTATTTGTCCTGCACCGTGCGAAGGGGCTTGTCATCGCAGAACAGTCGATACTTCGGTCTCTATTTGTCTTTTAAAACGGTTTGTCGGGGATAAAAATGATCTGCACCCCTATGAATCACTTCCCCCAACAGGTAAAAATGTCGCCGTTATAGGAGCAGGTCCTGCCGGAT
>CAIOOC010000263.1 GCA_903859795.1 uncultured Bacteroidia bacterium | reverse complement strand
TTTGTAAGAAGCTGGTTTTTCAAGACGGACAGTTAAGTCAACAACTGAAACGTCAGGAGTTGGTACGCGGAAAGCCATACCGGTAAGTTTGCCATTCAATTCAGGGATAACTTTACCAACAGCCTTAGCTGCTCCGGTTGATGAAGGGATGATATTCTGTCCTGCACCACGACCACCACGCCAGTCTTTTGCTGATGGAGCATCGACAGTTTTCTGGGTTGCTGTAGTAGCATGAACAGTTGTCATTAAACCTTCGATAATTCCAAAGTTGTCGTTAAGCACCTTTGCTATCGGAGCAAGACAGTTGGTTGTACAGGAAGCATTAGATACGAAATTCATATCGGAAGTATACTTCAGATTGTTAACACCCATTACAAACATTGGGGTATCATCCTTGGAAGGAGCCGACATAATAACCTTCTTTGCACCGGCATCAAGATGTGCCTGACATTTGGATTTTTCCAGGAAAAGACCTGTAGATTCCACAACATATTCCGCACCAACTTCGCCCCATTTAAGGTCTGCAGGATTTCTTTCTGCGGTTACACGGATTTTCTTTCCGTTAACTACCAAAGAACCATTCTCAACAGCAACCGTTCCTGAAAAACGTCCATGAGTTGAATCATACTTGAGCATGTAAGCCATATAATCAACGTCGATAAGGTCGTTGATGCCAACAACTTCTACATCACTTCTGTCGACAGCTGCTCTGAAAACCAGTCGGCCAATACGACCGAAACCATTAATACCAATCTTAATTTTAGACATAATTTATTCGTTTTGAGAATTATAGAATGAACCGAACCTTCTTTAAATTTCAGCGCAAAAGTAACAATATTTATTTGAAATAATCAAAAAAACGGGTGCTGAAACTATGGTTCTTTACAAATTGTTAACTTACCAATTCATTTAGATCATTGATTTGATTAATGCTTGAACCATGTTGTATTTTTTTTTGCCTTTGGTGGTTGGAAACCACAATTACAAGAGGTACATCTGACGAGTAAAAGTACTGTCAAAATCAATATTACAGGTATCACCAGTTTTGTTTTCATTCTGCAAATTTAGTAATGGATTTGCTATTTCAAATAAGTAGGTCAATTTGAATAATTGGTTTCTTATCTTTGTAACATACATTAAGTGACTATTTGAATTTTGAAGTGTCACTTTTTCGATCAGAATTTTGAATTAAGCAGATGAGCATGAAAATTAAATATGAGGTTGCCTCTGAATTCCAAGAGCTTGAAAGCTGGATAAGAGAGTTGCCTCTGAATTTCGCCCATTCAGGCAATACGATTTTTAAGTCAAGGAATGAAGTGAAAACCTTTGTTTTGGGAGATTACACTTTGAATGTTAAGGCGTTTAAAATTCCAAACCTGATCAACAGATTTGTATATGTCTATTTGAGGAGATCGAAGGCAGCCCGTTCTTATCGGTATGCAAGGAAATTTTTTGCTTTGGGAATTGCCACTCCTGCTGCAGTAGGATTTGTAGAGTGCCTCAAAAACGGGTTACTAAAAGAGAGTTTCTATATTTCAGTACATTACAAATATGAATTCACCCTTCGGGAGGTCTTGAATTACAAGGTAGCCGATCATGACGCAATTTTAGCCCAATGGGTTCGGTTCACCTACGAAAAGTTGCATCAGAATAATATTTTTCATCTCGATTACTCCCCCGGAAATACATTAATCTGCAGGAAAGATAATGGCTGTGAATTTCAAATTGTAGATCTGAACCGAATGAGTTTTGGTCCCATCAGTTTTGAAAGGGGGCTGTTTAATTTCAGACAACTTGATACCGACCGCCAGACACTTGAGCTATTGGCTGCAGAATATGCCTCCTTGTGGCAAAAAGACGCCGGGAAAGCGATGAAAATGCTTATCGAATTTGATCAGCAAAATAAGGCAAGCCGTCACAGGAAAGGGAAATTCAAAAAAATGATAAGGTCAATTTTCAGATTTGGCTCTTTTTGAGTAATTTAAATTTCACTAACTTGTTAAATACATCTATTGGTTTGACCATCTCCATGCATTTTGGTGTAGCATAAATACAGGGCTTATTTCCAAAGACCGAACATGGACGACATTTAAGCGACGATGCCGGTGTTTGCAGATGATAATCCATGAGTTGTCCCAGAGCATAAAACCCGAAAGCGGGATGAGTGCCACCCCAAACAGAGATCGTTGGAATCCCTGATAGCGAGGCCAGATGCATATTTGAAGAATCCATCGAAATCATCAGATCGAGCATTCCCATCAATGCCAGCTCTTCCGAAAGTTGAAGTTTTCCGGCAACTAAATGAATGTTTGAACTAAATATCTTCAAATCCCAAAGTAATTGGATCTCCTCTTTCCCGCCCCCAAAAAGGAAAAATTCAACCTGGTATTCGGCATTGATAAGGGTAATCAGGTCCCTGAAATTTTGCATCCCCCAAACTTTGGGCTGATGGGTGGCAAAAGGAGCGAGACCAATCTTCATTTTCCCGGCACTGATCTGGTTGTTTTCAAGGAAATTTGTTGCATTTTGTCTTGAACCCTTAGCAACATTAAAGTAGGGCGCCTTGCCGATATTCCCGTTTATCCCGGCAGCTTCAAAAGTCTCAAGATATCTTGACGTTGTGTGTTTCAACGTTCTGATATATTTCGATTTGATCAGGAACTTTTTTTCGGTTCTCCCCTTGTCGATTGAAAACACCGGTATTCCCGAAATTTTAAATAACAACGAGATGATTTTGGTCCGTATTACCCCGTGAAGGTCGATTACTGTGTCGAAATGTCCGGATTTCTTCAGATCGGAAAAGAGCCTGAATAGACCGAAGAATCCTTTATGCCTGCCTTTTAATTCGGGATGTACGAGGCTAATTCGTGGAATGTCATCAAAGAACGGAGCGAAAAATTTTCGGGTGACAAGGGTTATTTCCAGATCAGGATTTGTATCAAGGACTGCTCTTATAACCGGAACGGTCAACGATACGTCACCCATCGCCGATAATCTGATTACTATAATCTTTCTCATGTATTTTTTATACTCTTTAATAGATTAGACAGACAACTAATTTTATCATACTTTGATGGTTAATGCAGCTGGCACTTAGTAGCTGGAAACTGGCAATTAACAGTTGGCTCCTTATGAATCAACTTCATTGTAAATATTTATATTATTGATTATCAGCGAGTAGTAAATTCCAAGTAGCCAACTGCCTTTTGGTCAATCTTCTGTAAAAGAAAGTGAGCTTCATTCTGATCAAACGCGGGTTACTTGTAACTTTCGTAGCTCTTCTCTTCTGTGAGGTTTGATCCGGTCGATTCATTGATTGCGCGTTTAACATCTGATCGCCGATCATTGATAAAATAAACCGACCTGGCTGTGTGAATGAAATCACCTCCAAAATCCTTTGCACGCTCAAGATCCCTGATGTGATCTTCGATATCCCATAATTCATTATTAATTTTCAGTAATTCAAGGTATAACGGATGACTTTTATCTATAATTGAGGATACTGCATCATTCAGAATTTCATATTCCTTGCGAAGGTT
>CAIOOC010000262.1 GCA_903859795.1 uncultured Bacteroidia bacterium | reverse complement strand
TTGCATGACTATTTCATTGGCTATACAGGTATCGGTGAGTGCTCAATAATACCCGGTTTAAGTATTGATGCGAGATCAGACTACGAACAGAAGCTGGCTGAAGTTTGTGGAGATATTAATTCGGGAATGCCAATAGATTTGCTGAATCTGGATCAATTTCCATCGATTGCATTTGCTCTTGAGGTTGCACTTGCGGACCTTGCCTGCAATACTCATCCGCAGAACATCCTTTTCCCGTCCAAATTTACAGATGGGGAAATTGGAATTCCCATCAATGGTCTTGTCTGGATGGGAAACCGGGAATTTATGGAAAAGCAGATCAGAGAGAAACTTAAAAAGGGGTTTGATACGATAAAACTAAAAGTTGGATCGCTTGAATTTGAAACAGAGTTGGATATCCTGCGCAACATCCGGAAGCAGTTTCTCCCTGGTGATATTACAATCAGGCTCGATGCAAATGGCGCTTTTACCCCCGAAAATGCAATGGATAAACTTAACCGATATTCCGGATTTTCAATCCATTCCATTGAACAACCTATCCGACAGAGGCAGATTGAGAGAATGGCAGAATTGTGTCGCACTTCGCCAATCCCTATTGCGCTTGATGAGGAACTGATCGGTATCAAGACAGTAGAAGAGAAAAATGAGTTGCTGCAAGCTATTAATCCTCAATATATTATTCTAAAACCAAGTCTGATTGGCGGTTTCGGATCAAGCCTGGAGTGGATAACAGTTGCCGGTCGTTCTGGTATTGATTGGTGGATAACTTCTGCTTTGGAGGGGAACATTGGCCTTAATGCAATTGCCCAATGGACCTATACCCTTAATACTTCACTACCACAAGGTTTGGGGACAGGTCAGATTTACAGCAATAACATCAAATCACCTCTTTCCGTTTCGGATGGAAAACTTTTTTACCTCCCCAAAAAAAGGTGGGATCTAAGTTTAATGCAATGGTGAATGATATATCCTCCCTGACTCTCAACGGAGAGCATTATAACCGGATTGAGTTGGTTGCATTCTGCAGGAAGCAACTGTCAAAGCAGGATTTACCTCATTGGGAAAGCGAGATTTATCGCTTTATCCTCGAGTGGCTCTCAGATACTTCCTACGTTGTTGTATCGACTTCAGGGTCAACCGGTAATCCTAAGTCCATTCACCAATCCAAACAACGTATGATTAATTCGGCCAAAATGACCGCAGGTTATTTTGGACTGAATGACCTAACAAATGCACTTCTCTGCTTACCTGTAAGTTACATAGCAGGTAAGATGATGGTTGTAAGATCCTTCGTTACTGGTATGAACCTGATAACGGTCGAACCTTCATCAAAACCGTTATTGCAGATTAATGAGAAAATACAATTTGCTGCCTTCACCCCTTTTCAGCTCGCACATTCTATCGGGGCAATAAAAGGGAAACACATCGAAACCATCATTGTTGGTGGTGGGGAGATCTCATTTGATCTGGAAATGCAGTGTCAGCAACTTACTTCCAACATCTATGCCACCTACGGTATGACCGAAACCAGCTCGCACATTGCAATACGCGCTGTTAACGGCATGGGAAAATCTCCTTATTACGAACTCCTGAATAACATTGAAATATCAGTTGATTCAAGGAACTGCCTGGTTATTAAAGCACCGGATCTGACATCTGAACTGTTAATAACGAATGATGTGGTTGAGATAAAAGATCCCGGACATTTTAAATGGATCGGCAGGTTCGACAATGTAATAAATTCAGGAGGTGTAAAGATTTATCCTGAACAGATCGAAAAAAAGTTATTCCCATTAATTGCCGGGCGTTTCTTTATAGCCGGTTTACCCGATAAGCAGCTAGGTGAACAAGTTACTCTTTTTGTAGAGGGGAGCCCCCTAAGTCAAATTCAACTGGAGAACCTCGAGTCGGCTATCACTCCCCTACTTTCAAAATTTGAGCACCCCCGCAAGATTATTTCAGTTCCCGCTTTTGATCTTTCTGACAGTGGGAAGATACTGAAGAAGAAGATTGTAAGTAAGTCCAAGCGCGACTCATAGTCGCACCCGGACTTGCTATCTCATGATCTTTATAAAAT
>CAIOOC010000261.1 GCA_903859795.1 uncultured Bacteroidia bacterium | reverse complement strand
TTGATATTAAATAAGGTATTCAACCTGGTTACTACCGATTTTTCAGCTGCGATAAATTCCGGAACGTTGGTATCAATCTTGGGCACCATAATTTCACCTGCGAGATAATCTCCAATGGTATAAGGCAATACAAAGTATCCGTCAGCTAAACCCTGCATCAAGGCAGAGGCTCCAAGACGATTGGCACCATGATCTGAAAAATTTGCCTCTCCTATAGCATAAAGCCCCGGGATAGTGGTCATCAGGTTGTAATCGACCCAGGTTCCACCCATTGCATAATGAATAGCAGGGTAGATCTGCATAGGTTCTTTATATGGATCGGTATCAGTTATTTTTTCATACATCTGGAAAAGATTACCATATCTTTTCTCAATTGTCCCTTTACCAAGTCGTTCGATAGCGTATTTGAAATCAAGATAAACAGCTTTTCCTTCAGAATTCACTCCGAAACCTGCGTCGCAACGCTCTTTGGCGGCTCTTGAGGCAACATCGCGAGGAACAAGATTTCCGTAGGATGGGTAACGCCTTTCGAGGTAAAAATCGCGATCTTCATCTGCAATATTGTTTGGCCCGATAGTCCCTTTACGTAGTTTCTCGGCATCTTCCAGTTTTTTTGGGGTCCAGACTCTTCCATCATTCCGCAGAGATTCTGACATTAGAGTCAGTTTCGATTGCTGGGAACCATGAACCGGAATACAGGTCGGGTGAATCTGCACATAACAGGGATTGGCGAAAAAGGCACCTTTTTTATAGCATACCCATGATGCTGAGGCATTACATCCCATGGCGTTGGTCGAAAGGAAGAATACGTTTCCGTAGCCCCCTGAAGCAATAACAACGGCATGGGCTCCGAATCGTTTTATCTGGCCGGTAACCATATCGCGGGCGATAATACCACGGGCTTTTCCATCGATAGTTACAAGATCTATCATTTCGTGGCGTGTGTACATCTTAACTCCACCTTCGGCTATCTGCCTGTTCAGGGCAGAATAGGCTCCGAGCAATAGTTGCTGGCCTGTCTGACCACGAGCATAGAATGTGCGGCTTACAAGTACACCACCAAATGAGCGGTTTGAAAGCAGTCCGCCATATTCACGGGCGAAAGGGACGCCCTGTGCAACACACTGGTCAATAATATTTGGAGAAACTTCTGCAAGACGGTGAACATTGGCCTCACGTGAGCGGTAGTCACCACCTTTGATAGTATCATAGAACAAACGGTAAACCGAGTCATTATCGTTCTGGTAATTCTTTGCGGCATTTATACCTCCCTGTGCTGCAATGGAGTGCGCACGACGTGGACTGTCCTGGTAGCAAAAAGCCTTAACATTATACCCTAATTCGGAAAGAGAAGCTGCCGCAGAGGCTCCGGCCAGACCTGTTCCAATAACAATCACTTCAAGTTTGCGTTTATTGGCAGGACTTACAACTTTAATTGCAGCCTTATGGTTTGACCATTTTTCGGAAATATTTCCTTCCGGTATCTTTGAATTTAAGATGCTCATATCGATGGATCTTTATATCAATTAAAATTTAAGTAGAAAATAGATCGGGATTGCACAAAACCCAATGGCAAAAATGATTCCAATCAGGTTTGCAAGGCATTTCAACCGTTTCATCCAGTTGATATTACTTAACCCAATGGTTTGGAATGCACTCCAGAAGCCATGGGAAATATGTAATCCCACAAGAATTCCGCCAATTACATAAAGTACATCATAAAGCGGGAAATTGATAAATAAATTGGAAACCAAAGCATAGGTATTATGCATTTCAACTCCTGTTCCTGTTGCTTTATCTAAAAGAGGGTCACCTGTAATTTTCAATTTAACCCAGAAGTTGAAGATGTGGAGAATGAGGAAAATTAAAATCATTCCACCGAGGATAAACATATTCTTGGAAGGTGCCCACCATTTAAGGAGTTGATCTCCTGAAGCATAACCCTGGGGGCGTGCCCGCATATTATCGAGGGTGATCCAGCCAGCCCAAATAATATGGATAATAAAACCTAATGCCAATACCGGTTCCATTATTTTTATCATTGGATTTGTGGCCATGAAATGGGCCGCCTGATTAAATAAAATGCCCGAATCATCGAATATTAACAAAAGATTCAGCGTCAGGTGAAGTGATAAAAATGAGATAAGGAA
>CAIOOC010000260.1 GCA_903859795.1 uncultured Bacteroidia bacterium | reverse complement strand
TGACTTTTTCTTGTTAAATGTAATATTAGATTTTGGGTAGTAATTGATACACTCATTTCAATTCTGCTTGCATGGGGTCACAATTTTATGTCGCTGACAGATTTTTTCCTGGATTATTTTCCGGGCTACAATAAGTTCCGAACTGTCACAATGATCCTTGTCATTGCTGGTTTTACCTTACCACTCTTCGCCATACTTACTTTACAAAAGATATTAAACCGTGAAATTGACCGGAAAGCCTGGCTGAAACCACTTGCATGGAGTGTTGGGTTAACCGCGGGAATATCGCTTATCTTTGCCATAATCCCTGGTGTAGCTGGCTCATTCGTCTCTCCTGTTGATAGCCAGTTTCCTGATTGGCTTCAAAGCAGTCTAATTGCCGACCGGCAATCGTCGTTACAATCTGATGCTATTAGGTCAGTTATTTTTATTTTGCTTGGTGCAGGGGTAGTATGGGCAATCGTAGAAGAGAAAATAAAAGTAAATACTGCGCTACTGATTTTGGGGGGACTAATTCTTATTGACATGTGGAGTGTTGACAAAAGATACCTTAACGATGGCCTTTTTGTCTCAGATCAGGTCGCTAAAAATCCAATTAGGGAAACTGCTGCTGATCGTGCAATTTTACTTGATAATTCTGCCGATTTCAGGGTTCTAAATATTTCTGTCAGTACTTTTAATGATGCAACCACCTCCTACTTTCATCAGTCGATCGGGGGGTACCATGGAGCCAAGATGAGGCGTTACCAGGAGCTCATCGACTTTCATATTAGCAAAGAAATGGGACTACTTGGCCAGCGTCTTGAAAAAATAAAATCTGAATCCGGGATGGATTCTCTTTTTCTCGGGCTCAATACATTGAATATGCTTAATACCAAATATGTGATTTATAATCCTGAAGCAGCTCCCATATTAAATAAACATGCTCTCGGAAGTGTTTGGCTTGTAAGTAAATACAAAATAGCAGAAAATGCTGATCAGGAAATTGCTTCTTTAAAAGTGATTGATCCTGCTCATGAGGCTGTGATTGAAAAGAAGTTTCAGCCGCTGCTTTCGGGAGTGAATTTAAATGACGACCCGGCGGGTAAGATAACTTTGACTCAAAGATCCTTAAATAAAATGACCTATCATTACCAGGGAAATGGGAATCAACTGGCGGTTTTTTCAGCCATCTACTATCCAAAAGGGTGGAATGCTTATGTTGATGGTAAAATTACACCTCACTTTGAGGCAGATTATTTGTTAAGAAGCATGTTATTACAAAGAGGGAATTACGACATCGTCTTTAAATTCGAACCTGCTTCATTCCTTGTCGGACAAAGAATTTCATATTGGATATCAATCCTATTGCTCCTTCTTGTTGCGGGCTTATTTACAAAAAAGTATATTCTTCCTGAGAAAAGGTAAGATTGGAGCTTATTATTAACGATATTTTATCATGGCAAAAAATAAACCCCGGAAATTGAAGAGCAGTTTGTTCAGTTCTTACTTTTCAACGACGCTTAGTATTTCAATGATTCTTTTTCTTTTCGGGTTACTCGGACTATTGCTGATCAATGCCCAAAGACTTTCGGATTTTATGAAGGAAAACATTGGGGTGACACTGATTTTAAAAGAAGGTGCCAAAGAAGCGGATGTAATGAAACTTCAAAAAACGTTGGAAGCTACTGATTACATTAAGTCTGCAAAGTTTGTGGGCAAAGAGCGCGCAGCTGCGGAACTTAAAAGGGAACTTGGTGAGGATTTTGTTGATTTCCTGGGTTTCAACCCACTTCTTTCTTCGATTGATGTGACTGTTTATGCCGGTTATGCCAATCCTGACAGCCTGGCGATGCTGGAGCGGAAATTTCTGGGTCGACCGGAAGTTCAGGAGGTTTATTACCAGCGAAACCTTGTTAAACAATTGAATTCAAATGTAAAAAAAATTAGTGTGATACTTCTGGCGCTTAGTTTGTTGATGTTCGTCATCTTTGCAGCCTTGATAAATAATACTATCCGGTTATCGATCTATTCAAAACGGTTTCTAATCAATACGATGCAGCTGGTTGGGGCTACCAGGCCATTTATCCGGCGTCCTTTTATTGTAAAAAGTGCTATACATGGAATATATGGCGGACTTATTGCCTGTTCAATGTTTCTCCTTATCTTTTTTTCGTATCAGAATGAATTAAAATCGTTCATTGATTTCCAAAATCCGACTGCTCTGGCGCTGTTAGGTGGAGGTATTTTTTTTATGGGAATACTTATTACATTGATATCCACTTATTTAGCTGTAAATAAATTTTTGCGATTGAGGTTTGATCAGCTCTTTTATTGAACTATCTTCGTAGGTTAGAAATAATATACTATTTAATGGCCACAAATACCGAAAATAAGGAGGAGCAGAGATTTGCACTTGGGAAAGAAAACCTCAGACTTTTAATGATTGGATTTCTGATAGTTATTGTCGGATTCCTTCTAATGATAGGAGGAGGTTCGTCTGATCCTTATGTTTTTAATAAGGAGATATTTAATTTCCAGAGAATCACCCTTTCTCCAATCGTTGTGATGTTCGGGTTTGTATTTGTTATTTATGCAATTATGAAAAAACCAGGATCTGGAAAGTAAAGTCTGGAACATTCATGATGCAATCAGAAATTTTACCATTTGATTTTCAGAAGGGAGAAGTTTTGGTTTTTGACAAACCTCTCAACTGGACTTCATTTGACCTTGTGCATAAAGTTAGGTACATTATCTGCAAGAAATTAAATATCAAGAAATTAAAAGTTGGCCACGCTGGAACTCTCGACCCAAAAGCAACCGGAATTTTAATTCTGTGCACCGGCAAAGCAACTTCAAAAATTGAAACCCTTCAGGCAGATGAAAAGGAGTACATAGCTACTTTGAAAATTGGAGCGACTACGCCTTCATTTGATCTTGAAAGTGCTGAAGACGAACAGTATAGTACTACTCATATAACAAAAGATCTTTTAAAAGAGGTATTACAGGAATTTATTGGTACGATCATGCAGGTACCTCCGGAATATTCTGCAGTTAAGATTAATGGGAAGAGGGCTTACGAATATGCCAGAAAGGGAATTGCAGTTGAAATAAAATCTAAAGTTCTGGAAATTAAAGAGATAGAAATCGTCAGCTTCGATCTGCCTGAAGTTAAGCTTAGAGTCGTTTGTGGGAAAGGAACCTATATCAGGGCTTTGGCACGCGATATTGGCGTTGCTCTTAACAGCGGAGCTTACCTTACCGGCTTACGACGTACCAGAGTTGGTAGTTTTGATCTAACCCAGGCTATTGGTCTGGATGATTTTTTAAAATAAAAGTGAATAATTCTTGGTATACAATTGTATTCCAATAATATATATTAATTTCTGCATAATTGTCATCATTTATGAAGCTTTCAAAATTTAAGTACCACTTACCGGAGGAACTCATCGCGCTCCATCCTACGCAAAACAGAGATGAGTCACGTATGATGGTTTTACACCGGAGTACAGGAGAAATTGAACACAAAATATTTAAAGATGTTGTCGACTACTTCAATAACGATGATATCATGGTGTTTAATAATACTAAGGTTTTTCCCGCGAGATTGTATGGAAACAAGGAAAAAACAGGTGCTCAGATTGAGGTTTTTTTGCTACGGGAGTTAAATCGTGAACAACGTCTTTGGGATGTTTTAGTAGATCCCGCACGCAAAATCAGGATTGGAAATAAGCTTTACTTTGGTGATGACGATTTACTTGTTGCTGAGGTTATTGATAATACCACTTCGCGTGGCAGAACTTTGCGTTTTCTTTTTGATGGCACCTACGAAGAATTTAAGGATACCCTGTATAATTTAGGGGAAACTCCATTACCTAAATTTATTAATCGTCCGGTAGAAGAGGAGGACGCATTACGTTATCAGACCGTCTATGCAAAGCACGAAGGAGCTGTGGCGGCCCCCACTGCTGGTTTGCATTTTAGTCGGGAGCTTTTGAAAAGACTTGAAATCAATGGAGTTAATTTTGCCGATATTACGCTTCATGTGGGATTGGGAAATTTTAGAAGTGTCGATGTTGAGGATCTTACAAAACATAAAATGGATTCTGAACAGATCTGGATTAGTGAAGAGGCTGTTGAAATCGTCAATAATGCGAAGCTTACCAAGCAACATATTTGTGCCGTAGGAACAACCGTGATGCGAACTCTTGAAAGTTCTGTATCCACAAATGGAATGTTAAAGCCCTACGAAGGCTGGACAAATAAGTTTATTTTCCCTCCTTATGATTTTACAGTAGCAGATTGTATGATATCAAATTTTCATTTACCACTATCCACTCTTCTTATGATGGTTGCTGCTTTTGCAGGTTATGATAAACTTATGAATGCTTACAAGGTTGCAATTAAAGAGAAATACCGCTTTGGAACGTATGGTGATGCAATGCTGATCGTAGATTAATTACTAAATTTATTGCAAAACAAAGGCCAGTTTACCTGGCCTTTGTTTTGCAATAAATTTAAGTAAATTATTTCTTAACTCTCTCGTAATAAGATTTATCACGGGTATCTACCCGGATTACGTCTCCCTGATTGATAAAAAGAGGAACCATAATCGTAGCACCGGTTTCCACAATAGCTTGTTTGAGCGCTGTTGAAGACGCAGTATTTCCGCGATCGCCGGATTCAGTATACGTAATTTCCAGCTCTATAAACGGAGGAAACTCTACTGTCAAAGGAGTTTCGGTATCTGCATGATACATAATCTCAAGAGTCATGCCTTCCTTCATAAGATCAGCATTGTCAACTAGTTCTGTCCCGATTGAAACTTGTTCAAAAGACTCGGAATTCATAAAATTAAAACCTAATTCATCTTTATAGAGGAACTGGTAAGGCCTGCGTTCAATCCGGACCGTATTAATTTTCGTACCAACCGAAAAAGTATTATCAATTACCTTTCCTGTTTTTAAATTCTTCAGTTTTGTCCTGACGAATGCAGGACCTTTTCCTGGTTTAACATGTTGAAACGATACAACCTGAAATAATTGTTCGTTAAATTCAATACACAGCCCGTTTCTAATTTCCGCTGTAGTTGCCATTGGCTTTTGTATTTGTGATATTTATAAACTGATTAAAACCCTTAAGGGAAAATTTTTGCAAATTTAGATAAATCAACGCAAACTATGAAAAAATATTTCAATGTCTACTTCTCGAAAAAATTGACTGTAAATATTTGATATGTAAGATTTTATTAAATATTTCCTTGTATTTTCCTGTTTTGTTCCTTTGCCGGAAAGAAAATCCGCTCAAATTAAACTCCCGGTTTCGTATTGTGAAGTTAATATTCAAATCTATCATAAAGGATTTACCAAAACGCAGGTAACAATTATTTTATTCTAATTTTGGCAATGTTTAACTTTCACTTTAAAAAATGACCGGATTAACCTCCACATTTATGCTCTCAGCCCCAGATTGGATGCTTATAATCCTTTGCGCTATGCTTATTGGAATGTCGAAAACCGGTGTTCCGGGAGTCTCAATGATCGTAGTTCCAACACTTGCCTTGATTTTTGGCGGTAAACAATCTACTGGAGTCTTACTTCCTATACTTATTATGGCTGATGTATTTGCTGTGATTTATTACCATCGGCATGCTCACTGGAAACATCTTTTCAGAGCGCTACCCTGGGCTGTTGCTGGCCTGTTTTTGGCACTTTGGATCGGTTATCTGATCAATGATCTTCAGTTTAAGCGGATGATTGGAATTATTGTCTTCATAAGTATCGCTCTGATGATATGGAAGGATTATGGTTATAAGAAAGAGTTCACCCCGGACCGTTGGTGGTTTGCTGCTTTCCTGGGAATTACAGGAGGTTTTGCCACTATGATCGGGAACGTAGCGGGTCCCATTTTTGCCATCTATTTATTGGCAATGCACTTGGATAAAAAAAGCTATATCGGTACAACTGCCTGGTTTTTCTTTATTGTCAATCTGTCGAAATTCCCTCTCCAGGTTTTTGTATGGAAAAATATTAGCTTACATACACTTACTCTTGATTTAATTGTTCTTCCGGCGATTGCCTTCGGGGCATGGTTTGGAATATTTGCTGTTAAACGGATTCCCGAAGTAACATACAAATGGCTGGTTGTTGTTATTACCAGTGTTTCTGCACTTCTAATATTCTTTTAACTATCTCTCTTTTATCGCCAGGATTTATATATAATTGAATTACTTTAATTTAAGATTAAGATTTTCATTTTTCTTAGTTTAAGATTTCTAACATTTGCGCAAATTATTGTAACTTTAACCCCTGTATTGGGGCAAAATATCTCATAGTATCATAGATATGAGATATCGTGATCCCCTTAAATGTAAAATTATTAAGCGATGATATCCTTTAAAATACATTATAAATTAATTCTGATCCGGTGTTTAGTAGTCATGATTATCACAGTTTCTTTTAATTCATGCAAACTGATGCCTAAAACGATCAAAGTTGGTGATTGCTTTCTTCTGAGCGTTCAGCGTGGAAATATTTATGATCCCATTGTGGCTACCGGTACAGTAGAGTCGGAAAATGAAGTGCTGGTCCGTTGTCCTTACACAAGTATTGTTAAGAAGATTTATAAAGAACCTGGCAGCCATGTGCACAAAGGGGATGCGATCCTGATGATGGACGACGAAGTAATTAAGGAAGAGATCGATAAATTGAAAGATCAACTTGATTTAAAGAAAAATAGTCTTGAAAAGAATAGGCTTAGTGAATCAAGTACAAATGTTGACCTGAATTATAGTGAGGAGGTTAAAAGATTGAATATTAGTTCACTTAAGACCCGCCTGGCCGATGAGATTCAACTTCTTGATGTTGGTGGTATCTCGCCGTCGAAAATTGAAAAGACTAAGGAAGAGATAGCCTTAGCTGAAAAAGACCTTGCAATGGTTAAACAGAAGAATTCGATCCGGCTTAAGCAACTGAATGCTGAGGAGCAAGGATTGAATCTGGGGATTAAAATCCAGGAAAAGGAGTTAGCCGATAAGTTAAATAC
>CAIOOC010000259.1 GCA_903859795.1 uncultured Bacteroidia bacterium | reverse complement strand
TAATTTATTTGGTGTACTGCAAAGAATTGCTGCCGTTTTTACAGTTTGTGCCTTGCTCTTTCTCTATACCGGCTGGAAGACACAGCTTTACATTATTGGGGGAATACTTCTCTGCTACTGGATAACCATGTCATTTATTCCGAACGGTAACTTTCTTGCAGGGACTATAGAGCCGGGAGCTAATCTTGCCTTCCGGATCGACAGGTTGATCTTTCCTGTGAATATGATCGGGAAACATGGCTGGAGCGCCGAAGGTTTTTATTCAACGTTTCCTGCCATCGCGACCGGTATGACAGGTATGCTTGCAGGACGTCTGATTCTGACCAAGAAAATTACAGAAACCACAATAATTTGGCTTTTTATCGCTGGAATAGTTTGTATACTGGCAGGATCTGTCTGGGATTGGCAATTCCCAATCAACAAAAAGCTTTGGACAAGTTCGTACGTTCTCTACACTGCTGGCTGGGCATCCGCGACATTGGCCATTTCACTCTATTTTGTAGATTTTAAGGGATATAAAAATAATCTGATAGCCCGATGTGGTGTTATCTTTGGCAGCAACGCAATTGCAATTTATGTGATGGCCGATGTTTTTGAGACATTTTATAAATACACCCACATCCATGATTTCGTTTATGGCTGGCTTTCAAATCTTGGAATGGCCGAAGTTAATGCGTCGTTAATCTGGTCCCTTATTTCTGTTGGATCATGCTTTCTGGTGGCCTGGTTTCTTTACAGTAAGAACCTGTTTTTTAAAGTCTAACCTTAACATTATGAAAATGAGACGTAAAATCTTTATCCTGATGGTTGCCGTGCTTCTATTTGGCTCTTGCAGTCAGAACACAGGACCGGCAAACAAAACAGGTCAATTTCGCATTATTCAGCTTGATCCTACCCATGGTCATGCCGCGGCTGCACAAGGTGAGCATCTTGACGGCGTCGATACTGACGTCTATGTTTATGCTCCTGATAAAGAAGCTGTTGCGCCCTATCTTGATCAAATAAACTCTTTTAATACGCGGAAAGAAACTCCGACAAAATGGAAGGAGGTCACTTACTTTGGCAACGATTATCTCCAAAAAATGGCTCAGGAGAAAAAGGGTAATGTTGTTGTTTTGGCAGGTAACAACCGTCTAAAAATTGAATATATCGAACAATCCGTAAATGCAGGGATGAACGTCTTTTCAGATAAGCCAATGGTGATAAACCCGGCAGGATTCGAGCGGTTGAAAAATGTCTATCGTATAGCTTCAGAAAAGGGGCTTCTATTATTTGACATGATGACTGAACGGTATACTCTGCTCAACAGGATCCAAAAATCATTAATGCAGGACACCCTTCTTTTCGGACACCTTCTAACGGGAACTGCTGATCATCCGTCAGTTATGGAGTCCAGCGTGCATCATTACTACAGGGGAGGCAAGGGTACACGCCCAGCCTGGTATTTTGATGTTCTGCAGCAGGGTGAAGGGATAGTCGATGTAACCACCCATCTGATTGACCTCTCATTCTGGAAATCATTTCCGGGCCAGAGTATTAATTATCAAAATGATGTGAAAGTAATTTTTGCTAAGCACTGGCCGGTAACAATCACGAAAAGCGAATTTTGTGCTACAACTTCACTGAAAGAAATTCCCTCCTCGCTAAGTCCGTATCTGAAAGATTCCACGCTTGAGGTATATGCTAACGGGAGTATAACCTACCAGGTAAAGGGGGTATATACCTGTGCGAATGTCGAATGGCGTGCGGCAACACCGCCTGGCGGAAATGATCTGAGGAATGCTTACGCTGAAGGTACCAAAAGCGCAGTTCTGATCCAGCAG
>CAIOOC010000258.1 GCA_903859795.1 uncultured Bacteroidia bacterium | reverse complement strand
CCAACATAATATTGAAAATATAAAATATGCGCATATTTTATATTTTCAATATTATGTTGGGTTTATTTGAAAAAAAGGATTCTCCTAGTAAATTAGAAGCTTCAACCTACAAAGATTTTAATACTAAATATAACATAAACACTTATGAATGTGATAGAAATAAGTTATATTCAAACTTATTTCCTAATAATTTCGACGTTGCTGGGAAAAATATGTCAGAAAAAAATTATTCAGTAATAATAGACAGTTTACAAAAATTTAATAATGTTGTAGGAAATTTAAATAATGGTGAATATAGATGTGAAAAATATAACGAAATATATGCACAATTATTTCCAAATAATAAGGATGTCAAATCGTGGAATCAACAGAAAGGTGGTAAATCTTTTGTAAAAAATCTGAAGAACCGTCAAAAATCACAAATAAAAACGATGAAAACAAAATATACCAAACGTAGAAGGTCGTCAAGCCGTCGTAAAAAATAGTTATTTTAGACAAAACGTAATAAATATAAAACTATCTACTTTTTAACTTTCATCATTTTTTTTTTATCACTAGACCCCGTAGATTTACCCGATTGAATTGTTTCGCGTTTTTTCTTATAGGTATCATACGCGGATTCCAACGTGTCTAATTCGCCCAACCACATTGTCTCCAATGTTGTTGCTCTTAATGTCGCAAGTTCTGCTTCAGTATCCGCCTTCTCTTTCATAATATTCGCCACATTTTCCTCCGTTACTGAATCCATAGGCATCTTGATCAAGTATTTGAAATCACCATCGATAGTTGTAAAATTCATAGTTGTCAATAAATCTGTTACTTGTTGCGCAGTCTTCTTACGAAGATCAATGGTACCTTTCAATGTTTCTTGAATATATCGAGCTCGGTTCGACAGTTTCACCAGCTTTTGTGACATAGCGTCGACCAAATAATCCTTACGCTTCTGATAGAGTCCCATTCGCACACCATAAAAGTCGTCAATGATCTCTTCGACCGATCCGTACTTATGAAGCTTGCATTCCGAGTTGAACATATGCATATTTGTAGTACTTACCGTGGTAAATAATTTCAACGTTTTCATTAATCCATTGCAACCGTTTGCATCGACTGTGGCTTCCAGCTCCTCCAATTTATCTTTGGGGAATACCACTGTAAAATCTACTGTAACTTCTGTCGATACAGAGGTGAAATCTTTGATAGTTGGACTAACTTTTTTACCTGTTTTATCCACACCACCGTCCAACAACCCTTCCAAGAAAGTCGTATACGGCATTGTCCACGTCCCGACTGGAAGCTCGGTAATGCGAATCTTATCATCACCTATTTTTTCATACTTTCCCTTGATCAAATACTTGTTATCACACATTTTGATCACCTCACCTTGAAACCCTTCATAATAAGGAACAAATTCCATAGCATTCAAATGGTTTTGTAATTTGTTGCGTAAATATTGAATCAATTGTTTCGGATTATAAGGTTCAATGTTGCACGAGAATCCAGTGCCAATACCTGAAATACCATTGACAAGGGCAAATGGCAAGATAGGGACATAGTATTCGGGTTCTACCATTGTTCCATCGTCATTCAGATAAGACAAAACTGCATCATCCGCCTCAGGAAACAATGAACGTGTTAATGTATTCAGCATTGTAAATATATATCTTTCAGAAGCACTATCTTGGCCACCTTGAAGACGAGTTCCAAATTGCCCATTAGGTTCTAACAAATTGATGTTGTTTGATCCTACATAGTTTTGCGCCATATTGACAATCGCTCCATTCAAACTTGCTTCACCGTGGTGATAAGCCGAGTGCTCCGAAACATACCCAGAGAATTGTGCGACTTTGATTTCACTGGTGAGTCGGCGTTTGAATGCACTGAATAAGATTTTACGGAGCGATATCTTGAGACCATCT
>CAIOOC010000257.1 GCA_903859795.1 uncultured Bacteroidia bacterium | reverse complement strand
TTAAAAATAGTCGCCATGTCCAGTCAACCAATGTATGAACAAGTATTGCGGCAATTAAGTTATTCCCGCTTTTCCGGTATGCCCATCCATACCCTGCTCCGGCGATTGCAGCTAAGGAAACATAGGTAATTTGCGTGGATAATGTATTCACATTGTTCCAGTGCATAAGTCCAAAAGCCAATGAAGATATAACCAGCGGAATCCATCTCTTTGAAAACATCTTTTCCATTCCTCCAAGCAAAATACCTCTGAAAAAAAGTTCTTCAGGTAAGGCAACGGTTAGGAAGAGTCCAATAAACTGAAAGACTAATTTGGGAATATTGTAAGATTCCGGAATTGAGAAGGTCAAAAAGCCGGTTAACAGTCCGGGAGGGACTACAAAAGCCATGATTATAAGCATTGAAAGCCCGATTACACGCAAGTCCTTTAAATTTGGCACAAGATTATACCCTATTCCTGCTCCCCGATATCCATTCCAGCCGATTATAGCGATAACAGAAAGTGCAACTGAGAACCAGGCATATGAATCACTGCCCGCTGGAAGCATTCCCATGTACCAGCGCAGATCAAACGGAATCCAGAGGACAATCCAAAGCAACAAATCGGTCAAGGTCAAGGTAAACACCTGCTCTTTTGACTGCTTTAAAACACCCAGTACTGTAAAAACGATTGATGCAAAAATAACAGAGAAATAGGGATCGAATTTAAACATCAATATTCCTGGCAGCATAAATAAGATGGATATTCCGCCTGCGATATAATAGTGTGAATTCTGATCACCGTGTACCCAATCGTTAAAGCGTTGGAATGCTTTCACGGAACCTAAAGCCAGCATTATACCCATTAGAGGTGCCAGACTTAGAATATTGGCAATTATTGACATTATACTGCTCTTTGTATCAGATGCCGAGATACCGTAAATCAAAGCGGTTCCAACAAAAGTCCAGATTATCCAGAGTATTACAAATCTATTTTTCATATGTTTATTGTTTGGTTATTAAATATTTGTTCGGTTATAATTTTTGGTAGAGACGTATGGTGGTAGAGACACACCGCTGTGCGTCGCTACATGGATAAACATAATTATTTATTTTCAACCTCCAGTTTAAAATCCTCAAAAATAACAGTTGAGATTTTCTGATTGTTCGCGCCACCTGCAAGACCAATATCCATTTTTTTTGCCAGACCTGGGATATCGCCCGATTCACGAGAGATGATCCAGGTTTTTCCATCGAAACTGTAATATCCTGAAAACCGGTTTCCATGCCTCACCAGTTTCAGCCAAACCGGTAATGGTTGATCGACTCCGTAGTTCGTGCTTTTAGTATTATGCATGCAGCCATCCCCAAATTCGTCCCACTCAGCTCCACATCGTTTGGTGGTTGAGAATAACAATAGCGATCCCAGGGAGAAGCTTTTTGACCCAGGACTCTTTGCCATATCGTTTCGAGTAAATATCCCGGCACGGAACCATTCGCTGATCCCTTCACTGAAACCAACCACCTTTACTGTAGCCACAAAATTCCCCGTGATAGCCTCTTTAAGATAAACGGCTCCGTAGGAATCTTCGGCATGAAGAAAATCGGTTCCGGCAGCGGTGATTTCAAAATGATTCTTTCGACTGTTGTAGCTGAAAGTGCATGGCTTAGCTGTAGCAGAGCAATACGTTAAGAACTGCTTATTTGCGACATCCACAACCTTTACGGGGTAGACGTGAATTTGAAGGGGAGGCTGACTGGCGACAGTCACATTGTGAATGCCCGCTTCAGCCAGCCACGTAAAACTAATTTGCCTGACTTCATTTTCCTTCAAGCGAATCTGATTCATCGCTACAACCTTACCGTCAATGGTCATCTCAATTTTTTTTGTGACTGCTTCGGTTCTTACATTTTGTGCTTCTATCGCGACATGAAGAGAATCTCCAACAGGCAGCTCAGAAATTCGTGTATTCAGATTCCTGTAAATAATGTATTGTGGATCTCCCTTGACAGTGACATCCAGTGCGTTAGTGCTGCCAATAGCGATTGAGTGTTTTCCCGGATCAAAAAACTTGTATCTAAACTCAATTCTGCGTTCATTTTTAGCGATGAAGGGGAGCTTTTGAGTTTGAACCACTTTGCCGTCAACATAGAGAAAAATATCCTCCATTCCTGTTGAACCATTATTTGTCACTATAACGGAAATCATTATATCACTGCCAGTTGAAAAACCACCGTCAGTCTCAACCTTCAAATTGCTATAATGCAATGCAACTTTCCCTTCAATTAGCTCTTCCGGCTGATTGAGCGGAGCCTCAATAATCTGGTTATTCTCATAAATATTATCGACCAGGTAACACGCACAAAGCTTCATCGCACCTTGTTTCAGGTTGTAAT
>CAIOOC010000256.1 GCA_903859795.1 uncultured Bacteroidia bacterium | reverse complement strand
TAAGTTAATCTAAATTTATTCGAGTGAAATACAGTGGACTAATCTGTTGTTTTTTGTTGATGCTTACGCTTCAATTATACTCCTCTACTTTAAAGCAACCTGCCTCAATTTATGTTTCTGACAACGGTTCTGATCAGGAAAAGCTGGCTGCCCGTGAAATCAGAAAATATATCTATCAGAGGACCAATGAATTGCTTCCTGTGGTCGAAATAAAAATCGGTGGCAAGATAAATGGGGATGCGATTATCGTCGGGGTTGCAGGCAAGGGATTTATGCCTTCACAAACGATTTCATTACCCGTTCTTGAGTCTGATGACTATATTCTTAAAACTATACTTACACCTTCCGGCAAACAGCTCTTTGTTTGTGGCGGAAGTCCGATAAGTACATTATATGCAGCTTACCATCTGGCAGAACAATTAGGAATTGGTTTTTACCTCGATGGTGACGTCATTCCCGATAAACGAATACAATTTATCTTTCCTCAATTGGACATACTTCAGAAACCGCTTTTTGCGAGGCGCGGGATTCAGCCTTTTCACGATTTTCCTGAAGGGCCAGATTGGTGGAATACTGAAGATTACAAGGCTATTTTTGCGCAGCTTCCAAAATTAAAAATGAATTTCATCGGACTTCACACCTATCCTGAAGGGAGTGTCGGTCCGGAACCGTTGACCTGGATTGGCCTTCCGGAGGATGTAAATCGCGATGGTACAGTCAAAACTGCCTATCATTCGCATCATTTTGTTACTCTCAATGACGGAGGATTCGGTTACAAATGGTTGAAG
Organism: uncultured Bacteroidia bacterium; assembly: GCA_903859795.1. GTDB lineage: Bacteria > Bacteroidota > Bacteroidia > Bacteroidales > Prolixibacteraceae > JAAFHB01. The sequence goes on along the minus strand of CAIOOC010000256.1, from coordinate 7,197 downwards.
ACTTCGGAATATAGTTTCGGGACAGGCCAGCTTTACGACAGAGATGATTTTGGCCCGGATTATATGAGAAACCGTGCACCTGTGCCGAAACCTGACGATGAGGCCAATCTGTTCAACGACATGGGGAAAATGCTTGCTGATGCCTTCCCATTTGCAAACGGTCTTGGGGTCAGGGTTTGCATCGGAACTGAAATTCCGCTGATTCTTCCCAATCAGTTTATCGATTTATTAAAAAAGAGGGGTTTGGATCCGGAATCGCCTGAAGTACGCCAGCGTATTTATCAAGGAATATTTACAAGGATAAAGTACACTCATCCACTTGATTTCTATTGGTTTTGGACCAACGAAAACTGGACATGGACAGGTGAGAATAAAGATGAACTTGCTAAAACTATCCGCGATTTTGATGCCGCGAACAAAGCCCTGGAAACGGTAAAACCGGGATTTAAACTTGCAACCTGTGGGTGGGTTTTAGGACCGAAAAATGACCGGGCACTTTTTGATCAATATTTGCCCAAGTCTATCGCATTTAGTTGCATCAACCGCAATTTAGGATGGGAACCTGTCGACTCGGCATTTGTCAGGATTACAGGTCGCGAAAAGTGGGCGATCCCATGGATGGAGGATGACCCGGGAATGATTATTCCTCAACTTTGGGTAGGTCGCATGAGACGCGACGCTGCCGATGCATTTGCCTACGGGTGTAACGGATATTTCGGAATACACTGGCGTACGAGAGTTTTAAGTATGAATGTATCGGCACTTGCCAAGGCAGCCTGGGAACAACCATGGAATCCGGAAAAGGGTAAAAGAATTACACCACAGGAGGTTCAATCCTACCTTACCAGCCAGGAAGGTAAAGAGAGAAAAAACAGGGATATTCCATGTCTGGATTTTTATCAAAATTGGTGTAAAAATCAGTTTGGTGAGAATATATCCGGGCCTATGGCCGAAATATTCACAGCTCTTGACGGGGTAAAGGAGAAAACAACACGCCTCGAAGACGGATTGGCCCGTATTCCACGCCCGGTCACCTGGATCAATGGTCCTGGTAATATACTAATGTCTAAATTACCGTGGGATAGTGTTAAAATTAAATACAACTTTATTGATAAAATGGAGAAACTCCGCCCAGAGGTTTTAGGGAATGGAAATCTTGAGCGTTTCGATTATTGGCTTAATCAGTTCAAATACCTCAGGTCAACGGGTGAACTGGCTTGCACCTTGAGATTATTCAAAAATGCAAAAGAGCAAATGGACAAAATGGACCAGGTTCAAAAAAGGGATTTTGCTAAGGTGAAATTGTTACCTGTATTAAAACAGGAGGTTAGTGAGCTTTATAACATTCATCGGTATCTGGTTTCAACAATTTCGACCTGGGGCGAGATTGGAAATTTAACCAATTGGCAGCAACATAATATTCCTTACCATATTCAACCTCATATTAGTGAAATTGTAAAACTGACTGGTGACTCTTCATGGGTATCTGACTTGTTCCCCAAAAACTTAAACGAGGTGAAAAAGCTGATTGTTCCATCACCTCAAACAACCATTCAAAAAGGGAAAGACTATACGGTTAAAGTGCTGTTATTTAATATTGAAAATCGGAAACTGGTTATCCACTGGAGACTTTTGGGGCATAAGGATTTTCAGCAGCTTGATTTGAATCTAACTTCCCGAAACTATTGGCTGGCCAGAATTCCGGCAGTTCAGCTGACTAATGATTTTGAATATTATATTACCTCAGGTGATGGGAAGGGTTATCGTTTTCCGGCCTCAGCACCTCAGATAAATTTTGCCGTAGTCAGATATTGATATTACTTGATTAAATTAATTTATTTACATTTAACAAAAATATAAATACACAAATGAAATTAATCCAATTTTCTCTTTTAATGGTATTTATCTGCTTTTGTCTGTTATCGCAGGCTAAACCAAAGAACAACTGGAAACCACTATTTGGAGCTGACTTAAACCTGGCCAAATACGACAAAAGCTGTTGGACAGTAGAAAATGGTGTTCTTACAGCTTCTGAAGATAAAGTCATCTGGGGCGTGGGAGACTATGAAAATTTTTCACTTGATCTTGAATTTAAAACCGCGGTCGGAACAAACAGTGGCGTAATTGTATATTGCACCGATCCTGAAAACTGGATCCCAAACTCTGTGGAGATACAAATTGCAGACGATTATTGTGTAAAGTGGGGCACCGCCAGAAAGGACTGGCAATGCGGGGCTATTTTTGGGCATCTTGCAGCAAATCAGCAAAAAGTTGTTAAAAAGCCGGGTGAGTGGAATAGGATGGGAGTTACCTGTAAAGGAAAAATTATTGAAGTTGTCCTGAACGGGAGGAAAATCACTACAATGGACATGAACAAGTGGACTTCAGGGAAGCTCAATCCCGATGGCAGTGAAATCCCGAGCTGGTTGCCAAAACCTTTTGCCGAATTACCGACTAAAGGGATGATTGGGTTGCAGGGCAAACATGCCGATGCAACAATATGGTTCCGAAATGTGAAAATTAAACAATTGTAAATTATATTATTCGATTTTACTGATCATAAACTAATTAACATGGAAAACTTCGATACTTCGCGCAGAAATTTTTTAAAAAACAGTTCAATAGCTACCGCTGGAATCACAATTATCCCAAGTTTAACAGTGAGCGGCTTGGGGCACAAAGCTCCAAGCGATAAAATGAACATTGTTGGTGTGGGAGTTGGTGGGAAAGGTCACCCAAACCTGGTAGGGATGTCGGAAGAAAATATTACTGGTTTATGCGATGTCGACTGGAAATATTCAGAAACCTGTTTTAATGAATTTCCGAAGGCTAAAAGGTATTGGGACTGGCGCAAAATGTTCGATGAAATGGGTAGTTCAATCGATGGTGTGATGGTTGCCACTGCCGATCATACTCATGCTGTTATTGCCGCCACAGCATTGTCGCTCGGAAAGCATGTTTATTGTCAAAAACCATTGACTCATTCGATTTACGAATCCCGTTTATTGACAAAACTGGCGGCAAAACACAAAGTAGCGACACAAATGGGAAACCAGGCAAACTCAGGTGATGGCGTCCGTCAGCTATGCGAATGGATCTGGAATGGTGAAATTGGCGAGGTAAAAGAGGTACATGCCTGGACTGACCGCCCAATCTGGCCGCAGGGACTCCAACGTCCGGCACTTGAAATGAAACCCCCGAAGACATTAAACTGGGATCTTTTTATTGGGCCTGCTCCTATGCGTCCCTTTAACGATATTTACACCCCCTGGAACTGGAGGGGATGGTGGGACTTTGGAACTGGTGCCTTTGGAGATATGGCCTGCCATGTCCTTGATCCTGTTTATCAATCCTTAAAACTTGGATACCCGTCAAAGGTTCGCGGATGTTCCACGGCTATCAATACCGAATCTCCACCGCAAGCCGAAACGGTTGAGTTCACTTTTCCTGCACGTGAAAATATGCCAAGGCAGGCAATGCCTCCAGTCAAAGTTTATTGGTATGACGGAGGTTTATTACCTAATGTTTCTGAAATACTACCGGAAGGTGAGAACCTGATGGCTGACGGACTTGGCGGTTGCATATTTGTCGGATCAAAAGATACTTTGATCTGCGGTTGTGGCGGCTTTAAAAGTCGGCTGGTTTCAGGTCGTATACCTCAGGTGACACCTTATCTCCGTCGTATTCCGGGTGCAATTGGATATAAAGATGGTTTTCATGAGAAGGACTGGATTCGTGCCTGCAAGGAATCACCAGAAAGCAGGGTGGAGGGGACTTCAAATTTTGGCTATGCCGGACCGTTTAACGAGATGGTTCTATTAGGTGTGCTTGCAATACGGTTACAGGGATTGCATAAATCGTTACAATGGAACGCTGAGGAGATGCAGATCACCAATATTTCATCATCTGATGAGTTTAAAATTATGACCTCCAATGAATTCAAAGTAATTGACGGTCATCCCCATTTTAATTCTCAATATGCGAAATTCAATGCCCAGGACCGTGCGCGGGAATACATCAGGCATACTTACCGTGATGGATGGAAATTGCCTGACATGCCATAACCAATCCCGGTTGATTGTGTTGCTACATGTCCCCATACCAAAAAGTACCAGATTTTGTGACATCTAAAGAACATATAGAATGAATTCGAGAGAAAACCTAAAACTAACATTGAATCATCAGCAACCCGAACGACTGGTTCTCGATTTTGGAGGGACCGCTGTTACCGGCATACATTGTTTGGCTGTAAAAAATCTCAGACAATATTATAGACTTACAGATAAGCCGGTTAAAGTGGTCGAACCATTTCAGATGCTGGGCGAAGTAGATGATGAGCTGCGGGAAGCGATGGGTATTGATGTTGTCGGTGCATATGGGAAGGGTAACCTTATCGGATTTGACAATAATGAATGTGAATGGAAACCGTTTACTTCCAATTGGGGACAGAACCTGCTTGTTCCTGCCGATTTTAATTTTACCAGGTCCGATGACGGCAGTTTAAAGATATATCCGCAAGGAGATACGACAGTTCCTCCAAGTGCAAATATGCCTGCTTCCGGATATTTTTTCGATGCCATTATCCGGCAGGAACCAATAGTTGAGGATAACCTAAACCCGGAAGATAATCTTGAGGAGTTCTCGCAGATTGATAAAGAGACTCTTGATTACTGGGAAAGAACAATCAATCAGTTATATGCTTCAGGGAAAGGTATTATCGCCAGTTTGGGCGGCACTGCACTGGGCGATATTGCGCTTGTTCCTGGTATGAATCTGAAACGTCCCAAAGGGATCCGCGATGTCGCCGAATGGTACATGAGCACAATTATGCGTCCTGATTATATTCACTCAATATTCGAAAAACAGACTAACCTCGCTATTGAAAATTATGCAAAAATATACGCACGCGTCGGAAATAAGATAGATGCCGTATTTATTTGTGGTACCGATTTTGGAACTCAGGATTCTACTTTCTGTTCACCGGATCAATACCAGGAGTTGTATCTTCCCTATTACAGACGGATTAATGACTGGATCCATCAAAATACCGAATGGAAAAGTTTCAAACACTCCTGCGGGGCGGTGGAAACGTTTATGCCACTTTTTATTGAATCGGGTATCGATATAATCAATCCTGTTCAAATTAACGCTAAAGGGATGGATCCTAATCATTTGAAAAATACCTATGGCAAAGATCTTGTATTTTGGGGTGGAGGCGTCGACACACAAAAAATGCTCTCCTTCGGAACACCTTCCGAGGTAAAGAAACAGGTGCTCGAAAACTGCGACATTTTTGCCCGCGATGGCGGATTTGTCTTTAATACCGTTCATAATATTCAGGCTAATGTGCCAGTCGAAAACCTTGCGTCAATGATGGAAGGGATCAAAGAGTTCAACGGAATTTAATAGTTATGCAAGCCCCTGTTTTTATTAAATCATCATTATGCCTGGTCTTTTGTCTGGCGTTAATTAAACCTGCGTCCACACAAACGACGAAGAAAAATAATTTTGAAGAGTGGTCGAAAAAACCGGAATTAGTTAATCCGGGTAAAGGAACCTCGGCCCCCTCAGATGCGATAACCCTTTTCTCAAAAGATGATCTTAGCCTTTGGGAAAGTCTTCGGGAAAAAGGAACCCAGGCTCTCTGGAAAATTGAGGGCGATTGTTTTATCGTTGAACCCGGAACCGGAGACATCATAACAAAACAGTCGTTTGGCGATTGCCAGTTGCATGTGGAATGGAAAATTCCCGAAAATGAAGTCCAGAGTGCGCTGAATTTCGGAAACTCAGGGGTCTATTTTATGGGGTTGTATGAAGTGCAGATTTATTCCTCCTATAAAGATGAGCACAAAATATATTACAACGGACAGGCAGGCAGCATATACAAGCAATACTCTCCTTTGGTTAATGCCTGTTTACCTGCGGGAACATGGCAGATTTATGATATTGTGTTCACCGCTCCGCGCTTTAAATCAGATCTGTCACTTGAATCGCCAGCCTTTATAACTGTTTTTCAAAACGGAGTTTTAATCCAGAATCACGTTGCAATTAAAGCCCCCACTTCCCATATGGACTTTACTGAGTATAAGGCCCATGCCCTGAAACTTCCCCTTTTATTGCAGGAACACCATAGTAAAGTTAGTTACAGGAATATATGGATCAGGGAGTTATAATAATTTCCAATTAAACTTTCAATCCTAAACAACAAAAAATTATGGACAGAAGAACCTTTCTTAGAAATACAGGTATTGCAGTTGCAGGGGCTTCAATAATCCCTTTGCATTCGGGATGTGTCGGGAAACATCCGAATGAACTGATAACCATTGGGATGATCGGCGTTGGTTCTCAGGGGGTTGAACGCAACCTTAGGCACTATCTCAAATATCCCGGGCTATGCCGTGTTGTTGCTGTATGTGATGTCAGTATGAGCAGGGCAACAAGTGCTAAGAACCTTACAGACAATACCTATAAAACAAAGGATTGCAAAGCGTATCAGGATTTCAGGGAGATACTGAATGACAAATCAATTGATGCCGTTCAAATTTCGACGCCCGATCACTGGCATGTACCCATTACCATTATGGCGGCATTGAAAGGGAAACATATCTGTTGTGAAAAACCCACCTTGACCATTGATGAAGGGAGGTTACTTTGTGACGTAATTAATAAAACAGGCGTTGTTTATCAGGTGTCGGTGGAGGACAGGTTTGAGCCTGTTTATCACCAACTGGCCGAAGTCGCTTTGAACGGTCGGTTGGGCAAACTTAAGAATATTGAAATCTCGCTTCCAACTCCCCAATTGCCTACAGAAGGGCTTGAAGTGACAACGCCGCCAAAGGATCTTGACTTCGAACTATTTCTGGGCCCTACCCCTGAAATTCCGTATATCTTTGCCAGGACTTTTTACAATTTCAGGTGGTATGACGCTTTCTCAGGAGGACTACTGACCGACTGGGGGGCACACTATTGCGATACGGCACAATTAGCTTCAGGGAATGACCTTAGCGGTCCTTCAGAAGTTACTCCTGTCGGCGAAACCCGATTTTACAATGACGGTATTTTCAATACAGCTTGTCAGTTTGATTTGCATTATAAATATGCAAACAATTTGACTATGAGGATTAAATGTGGTGATGCCTCCATCAGGCTTGAAGGTGAAGAGGCATGGGTGGAATCGGCAGGATGGACCAGTAAATT